>JBGVFN010000128.1:0-3411 GCA_045121095.1 Lachnospiraceae bacterium
AAGCATTCATAATTTTCTTCGAAAATTATTCATTTGGCTAAACGCCAAATACGATTTTCTGCCCAAAATACCGTTTACAAGCAAGCTTGACACGGTATTTTGAACAAAAATCATGCTTGGCTGAATAGTTACAAAAAATCACCACATGCATTTTTATTCAACAGACATCAGATAATAATAAACTGGCTGATTGCCGCTGTAAAGTTCTACATCGCAATCTTCATATTTTTCGGTAATCAGATCAACCAGTTTCTGAGCATCTTCTTCCACAACACTATCACCATAGTAAATGCTGATCAGTTCAGAATCTTCATCCACCATGTTTTCCAGCAGTTCCAGAGCTGTCTGAGCCAGTTCGGTACCTACTGCAGCAATGCCGTGGTCATCAATACCCATAAAATCGCCTTCGTGGATGGTCTTTCCATCAATGGAGGTATTTCTTACGGCATAAGTTACCTGACCGGTTTTTACGTTGCTCATAGCTTCTGCCATGGCTTCCTTGTTCTCTTCCAGACTTCCTTCGGGCATAAAGCTGATCATAGCAGCAATACCCTGAGGAATGGTACGGGAAGGAATCACTGCGATTTCCTTATCTGCTGTCAGTTTGGCAGCCTGCTCTGCTGCCAGAATGATATTTTTATTATTAGGCAGGATGAAAATCTTATCTGCGTTTACTTTATCGATTGCTTCCAGCATATCTTCGGTACTGGGATTCATGGTCTGTCCGCCGGAAATCAGCTGATCCACATGAAGTCCCTGGAAAATCTCATCAATACCGGCACCGATGGACACAGAAATAAAACCATATTCCTTACGGGGTTCTTCTGCTTTGGGCTGTACGGGTTCTTCTTTTTTCGCAGAAATCTTTGCTGCATCTTTAATCAGCTTTTCTTCATGCTCAATACGCATATTATCGATCTTCAGACGTGTCAGTGCACCATAGCTCAGGCCCTTCTGAATTGCAATACCAGGATCATTGGTATGTACATGGACCTTTACAATTTCTTCATCGGATACAACTACCAGTGAATCACCAATAGACATCAGGAAAGATTTCAGTTCCTGTTCATCCGCTTCTGTAAATTCTTTGCCTGTTTCGGGATCCAGAAGAATCATAAATTCTGTACAGTAACCAAATTTAATATCTGCTGTGGAAATTTCTGCTTCAGGCACTTTGGTCTTTGTTACAGAGCCTGCAGCCGGTGCTTCCACATCCAGAGATACCGGGTTACCGGAAAATGCTTCGTAAGCGCCCTGCAGTACCACCATAAGGCCCTGTCCGCCGGAATCCACTACGCCTGCTTCTTTTAATACCGGAAGCATCTCAGGTGTCTGATTGAGCACTTCGTTACCATACTCAATAACTGCTTTCAGGAATTCATCCAGATCTACTACGGTACCTTCCTCTGCCAGTTCTACGGCCTTTTCTGCCATTCCTTTTGCAACAGTCAGAATCGTACCTTCCTTGGGCTTCATAACTGCTTTATAAGCGGTTTCTTTTGCTCTTGTAAATGCTTTTGCCAGTATATCAATGGTAATCTCCTTACTGCCGGAAATTTCTTTGCAGAAGCCACGCAGCAGCTGAGACAGGATAACACCGGAGTTACCTCTTGCACCTCTTAAAGAACCGGAAGACATCGCCTTCGCCAGCTTTTCCATGGTCACATTTTCTAATGAACGAACTTCTTTTGCTGCAGACATAATTGTCAGGGACATGTTTGTACCAGTATCACCATCGGGAACCGGGAATACATTTAACTCGTTAATCCATTCTTTATGCTTTTCAAGATTTCCAGCACCTGATAAAAACATTTCTTTCAATAAGTCTGCATTAATCACAACTGTATCCACAGTAGTTTCCTCCTTCAATCAATCACTCTCTTTTTTCTTAATCAATTACACGTACACCCTGTACATAGATATTGATTTTTGAAACCTCTGCTCCTGTAAACTTTTCAACCTGATATTTTACATTCTCGATCAGATTATCAGTTACTGCAGAAATGTTGACGCCATATACAACGATTACATGAAAATCCAGCTGAATCTTATTATCTTCGATTGTTACATTAATACCATGAGTCACACTATCTTTTTTCAGCAGTCTTACCAGACCATCTTTCATACTGATGCCTGCCATACCAACGATACCAAAAGATTCAACCACAATTGAACCTGCATAACGGGCAATGACATCCGTATCAATCAGAACTTCGCCATATTTATTATTAACGCGACACTTCATATGTTTAACCCTCCATCGTGTTCATTTCCTTCGTCTGCTGCGAAGGTCTGTATCCCGTCTGACATTTCCGAAAAATCCTTTTTCGAACAGAATCAGCGGATTCTTTGATATTATAACCTTTTTTCTGGAAAAAGAAAAGACATGTTCTTAATATTTATTTCAGTTTCTTCAAAAATAATACTTGCAAAATGCTCCATTATCTGATATTATATCTTTTGTTGCGGACTTTGTGTCCAATTAGTAAAAGGAGGTGCACTAGACATGGCTAAATGTGTAATTTGTCAGAGAGGCGCTCATTTCGGTAACAATGTAAGCCACTCCAACAGAAAGACCAACAAAATGTGGAGCAATAACGTTAAATCTGTAAGAGTTAACGTAAATGGCCAGGCTAAGAAGATGTACGTATGCACTTCTTGTCTTAAATCCGGCTTAGTAGAAAGAGCATAATTTGCACTTTTACAAATAAGTATAAACGGTTCAGACAAGGCATGCCAAAACTGAAATGAACGTTATATATGAACATTTCCGTCGGATGATTTTAATAAATCAGACGACAATAAAAAAAGCTCTGAAATCGCGACAGAGCTTTTTTTATTTTTCCAACTTTTCCACCTTTAGCCAAATCCCCAAAGGTGTGCATTGACTGTAATTTCTGCAAGAAACTATGAATGCTCTGCTCCTCACTCCTCAATGCTTCTCAATGGCAAAAAAGATTAAATCCGGCAATCAGCAGCAGGCTGATCACCAGAATAATCCAGAAATTAACCGGAATAAAGATCATCACTGTCATCCCGCATCCAAATACAAACAGCACCAGGCCTCCAAGCTGTTTCATTCTCTACTGACTCCTTTACATTTCCGGCCATCTGCGCTCCTGCAGATTCCCAAATCCTTGTTATTATTATATGCAGGACATCCGAAATTCTGCCACACCAGAGTGTATCCGAAAATACTTTATACAGGAAAAATTTTCTTTAACAAAAAACAGTCCAGCCATAAAAGGAACATCTCCCTACGACTGAACTGCTGTATTTTTATACGATTTTATAAATTTTCTTCTTCAACGGCTTTCTTTACTTCTTCATCGGAAACCGTCACTTTTTTCTCTTTGCCGGTTGTAAATTTATTGACCAGCTCCGGAACCATATCGATCAGCTTGGAAACAT
>JBGVFN010000129.1:0-8743 GCA_045121095.1 Lachnospiraceae bacterium
GCACTTTTCACATCAAAGAGATGATTCATGGGGCCGCTGCCCTTACCTAAGTCAAGCATAGCTGCCAACGCACCGGAAATATACTCTTTCGCCCGTCCAACGGCATCTTCCAGTTCCATTCCTTTTGCCAGATTGGAGGCAATGGCACTGGAAAGAGTACAGCCTGTTCCGTGGGTGTTGGGATTGTTGATACGACAGCCATGGAACCAGAATCCGTTTCCATCTTTCCAAAGCAGATCATTGGCATCGTTCAGGTCGTGTCCGCCTTTACAGAGAACGGCGCAGTGATATTGCTCACTGATAAATTTTGCTGCAGTTTCCATATCTTCTGCGCTCTGAATCGTCATCCCAGCCAGAATCTCTGCTTCCGGAATATTGGGTGTCACCACCTCCGCCAAAGGCAGAAGGCAGTTTTTCAGCGCTTCCAGCGCCTCATCCTGCAGCAATTTGGAACCGGAGGTTGCTACCATAACGGGATCGACCACGATATGGCGTGCTCCATACTGTTTCAGTTTCTCCGCGATTACGGTTATCAGCCCGGCTGAGGAAACCATGCCGATTTTTACCGCATCGGGGTAAATATCAGTAAACACGGCGTCCAGCTGTGCTGATAAAAAGGAAGGGGTTACTTCTAAGATGTCTGTGACGCCGGTTGTGTTTTGGGCAGTCAAAGCCGTAATAGCGCTCATGGCGTATACGCCATGGGCGGACATGGTCTTGATATCTGCCTGGATACCGGCGCCTCCGCTGGAATCACTTCCTGCGATTGATAATGCTGTTTTCATTGTTAAGACTCCTTTCTGAATTCCGTTCAGCTTCTGCTGAACAACTGCATTATTTTTATAAAGCGACAGAGAGTGGTGCCCCCGGTCTGCCGCTTGAAGGCTTCGATTTGATTTTCAATCGCTGCCAAAGCCATCGAAATAAGACTTTACATCCTCACACTGCATCAGTCCGCTCATAACACAGGCGCCTTTCGCCCCCGCGCTGCGGACCGCTGCGATATTGCTGCTGTGTATGCCGCCAATGGCATATACAGGTATGGACACATTTTCACAGACATTTTTTAGAAAATCCAGCCCGCGCCCCGGCAGGCCTTTTTTACAGTCTGTGGCAAAAATATGTCCGGCAGTAATATAAGTACACCCCATTTTTTCCGCTTCCAGCGCATCCTCGACAGAATGGCAGGAAGCACCAAGGGCTGTAAACTGCGCTAATTTCCTTTTGGTTTCTGGTATCTGATTCATGTTCCGAAGAACAGAAAGAGGCATATGGAGCGCATCTGCCCCCAGCTCTATGGCAACATCCGTAAAACTGTGCAAAATGCAGGTCACATTATATTTCCGGCAGATTGCAAGGGTCTGTCTTGCCAGTTCCATATATTCCTCTTTCGATAAATCCTTTTCCCGCAAGATCACTCCCCCAGGATGGGCAGCAGCTATTTGTTCCAGCCGCTGCAAAAAATCATCCGGACAAAGTGTTCGATTGGTCACACATAAAATATCAGACATACAAATAGTCATTCAGAACCGGCTGCAGGCCTTCTTCGGAAATATCCTGATACATTTTGGCAAAGCTTCTGTTATCATCGATTTCAAACTGCTCATCGCCCTGGGCACTGTCTGACTCCTTCCCTGTGTATTTACTTTCATGATCCCCAATACCTGTGGATACACCGGCAGAAACCTTTGTGGCGGCAATTTTCACAATGCCGTTTCGGAACTGTTCGCTTTCCCGCGAAGAAACCGTAATTCCCACAAATGGCAGGAAAATGCGATAAGCACAGATGATCTGGCAAAGCTGTTTTTCCCCCACATCCATAGGACTAATCTTATCATTATTAATAATAGGACGCAGTCTGGGGCAGGATAAAGACATCTCCGCCTGGGGATATTTGCGCTGAAGATAGTACACATGAAGAGCACTTGCCAGAGCATCTTTCCGGAAATCCGAAAGTCCCAGCAAAGCGGAAAATGCAACGCCCCGCATACCGCCGCGAAGTGCCCGTTCCTGGGCATCGAAACGATAGGGCCATACACGCTTATGTCCCATTAGATGAAGGGTTTCATATTTATCCGTGTCATAGGTTTCCTGAAAAACGGTTACATAATCGGCTCCGCATTCATGAAGATACGCATATTCATCGGTATTTACCGGATAAATTTCCAGCCCCACCATACGGAAATATTTGCGGGCCAGTTTGCAGGCTTCCCCAATGTATTTGACATCACTTTGAGAACGGCTCTCACCGGTCAGGATCAGAATCTCTTCCATACCAGAATCGGCAATCACCTTCATTTCATGCTCAATCTGCTCCATGGTCAGTTTCATACGGTTAATGTGGTTGTAGCAGTTAAAACCACAGTAAACACAATAATTTTCACAATAATTGGCAATATACAGAGGTGTAAAAAGATAAACTGTATTGCCAAAATGTTTGCTGGTTTCCAGACGTGCTTTCTGTGCCATTTCCTCCAGAAACGGCTCCGCAGCAGGGGATAATAACGCCTTAAAATCCTCAATCGAACAGGTTTCATGCTCTAAAGCTGCTTTCACATCTCTGGCAGTGTATTTTGAATAATCATAGGATTTCATCTGTGACATGACATTTTCACAGATATCAGACTCAATCGGTTCCATACCAGGCATATATTCCATATGGTTTCTGCGGGCGGACGGGTCTGTTTCCAATCTGTGCTTTTTCGCAAGAGCCCCGGGGGACAGGTGCTCCGAATCTATAAAAAACTGATTTTCCACATTTTCACCTCTTTAAAAATTTATTTTTGCATGAATCATGCTTGGCTGAATAGTTAGTGTAAAAATCCGGTTAAAGGGTCCGATGCGGATGCGCCGCGGACAAGGACTCTTCCAAGGCCGGATAAATATGCCTTACGTCCTGCTTCGATGGCCTGACGAAATGCTGCTGCCATCATGGGCAGGTCGCCTGCGGTGGCAAGTGCCGTATTGGCCATAATAGCTGCTGCTCCCATTTCCATGGCTTCGCATGCCTGAGAAGGTCTGCCAATGCCGGCATCCACAATAATGGGCAGGTCAATTTCATCAATGAGAATCTGGATAAATTCCCGGGTGGCAAGTCCCTTATTGGAACCGATGGGAGAAGCCAGCGGCATAATCGTCGCAGCACCGGCATTTACCAGGTCACGGGCCACATTTAAATCCGGGTACATATACGGCATAACTACAAAACCTTCGTTGGCAAGAATTTCGGTAGCTTTGATGGTCTCCTGATTATCCGGCAGCAGATATTTGGAATCCCGCATAATTTCCACTTTTACAAAATTACCGCAGCCCAGTTCTCTTGCCAGACGGGCGATCCGTACCGCTTCCTCGGCATTTCTTGCACCGGAAGTATTGGGAAGGAGGGTAACTCCTTTTGGTATGTAATCCAGAATATTTTCATGTTCTTTCGTATTGGCACGGCGTACCGCCAATGTAATAATTTCTGCGCCGGCATCTTTCACAGCCGCCTCAATAAGACTCAGTGAATATTTACCGGATCCCAGGATAAAACGGGAGTTAAATTCATGACCGCCAATCATAAGCTTATCGTTTGTCTGCATCATCAAATCCTTCTTTCTACTATATTTGAGACAGTTTTGCAAAGCCAAACTGTTACCAATTTTATGAAATAATTTCTTTTTCGTTTCTTTTTAACTACACTTCCAGCTGCCCCGCAAGAATCCTTAAAACCATATGGGCCTGATGAGCTGCACACAGCATGACCCGTGATGAAACCAGACCCATATCATCTGCCACATCGCTGACCCCATCTCCGCAGAGATAAAAATTTTTCATTATTTTTCTGGTTTTAATGGCATTTGCCGAACCAAGACCTGCCATACCCGATGCTGCTATCAGATATTTATCAGGCATGTGTTCCAGCACCGCATTGACCAGCATGGCCTTTGCTTGTGCATCGTCAAATGCTTCACAGATGATGTCTGCTTCACGAAGCAGATGCTCAAAATTATGTTCGTTAATCCGCTCAATATATGGAGTTAACGTAATATATGGGGCAATTTCCCTTAGAATTTCCATAAGGGCATCCGCTTTATACCTGCCAATCTGGGAAGCTTTATATTGCTGCCTGTGCAGATTGGAAATATCCACCTGATCAAAATCAATTAAAATCAGTCTGCCGACTCCTGCACGGGCCAGTGAAATGGCAATATTGGAACCCAGCCCTCCCAGTCCGCAGATGGCAACGGTGGCAGCTTCCAATTTCTCCTGCAGCACCTTGCCGTGCCGCTCCACAAGGGCCTGGCGCATCTCGTTCTGAGTGGGAATATGGCACCAATCAGGAGCATCGTGCAAATCAGGAGCATCGCACAAACCAGGAATATCGTGCAAATCAAGAATATCGCACAAACCAGGAGCATCGTGCAAATCAGCCACCTCCCACAAAACTGACAACTTCTATCACATCACCATCCTGCAGCACCGTTTCGCTGTACTGTGATTTAAAAACAATCTCACCGTTTCGCTCCACTGCAATGCGCTTGGGATCATAATTGGTTTCTGCCAGGTACTCTGAAAGTGTTTTGCCTGCCGCATCACAGGCAGTTCCATTGATTTTTACCATAAATTACACCTCCGGATCGTAATACTTCAGCCTATACGGAATGGTTTAAATTCGTTCTGCTAAATAACAACAAAAAAAGCGGGAAATTACTGATCTGGTAATTTCCCGCTTGATATACAAGCTCTCTCAGGCTTCCCTACGTTGGCATTATCCAAATCAGGTTAATGGGTCGAAGGGCATACCTTCCTCTCAGCCTGTCCGATTCAATCAATGAATCCTGCAAGCTCCCCGCTGTTAAATTGTTGTGTGTATTATACCGCTGTATTTTTCAAAATGCAAGCGTTTTTGTATATGTTTCGTAACGGTTCAGCCAAACATGAACGGTTACATTTGTTCTGCTGCTTTGCTTCCTATGCGTCTCTTTCTGTACCCCAGAAGAAAAGTGCTACGGTTCCGGGGCCTGTGTGGCTGCCGATGGTTGTTCCTACGTAATTGATTTCCACTTTTCCATTCAGTTTAGGGAAACGGCTTTCGATCAGGGCTGCAACGGCTTTGGCATCCTCTACGCAGGCTGACTGGGAAATATAGCATTTGCCGCTGTAATCCAGTCCATCTTCTGCGTACTGTTCCATCTGTTTTACAATTGCTTCCGTTGCTTTCCGTTTGGTTCTGATCTTCTGACGTACCGTTAATTTACCTGCACGGTCTATGTTCAATAAGGGGCAGATATTCAGAATATTGCCCACCAGACCGGAAGTTTTGGAGATTCTTCCGCCTTTCACAAAAAAGGTCAGGTCTGTGGAAAAGAACCAGCTCTGAAGTTTTAATTTGTTGGCATTCACCCATTCATAAACTTCATCGATGTTTTTTCCTTCATCCCGCAGGTCTGCCAGTTTATCCATCAAGAGTCCATATCCGGAAGAAGCACCTAAAGAATCTACAATGTAAATTTTCCGGTCAGGATAACGTTCCTGAAGAATATCTTTTGCAATATTGGCTGAGTTTAATACACCGGAAATACCGGAAGACAGAGTTACATGAAGAATGTCTTTGCCTTCTTTTAAGAAAGGTTCAAAATACTCTTCAAACTCTCCTGCATTAATCTGAGAAGTCTTGGTGTCCGCTCCATTCTGCATTGCCTGATAAAATTCTTCAAAAGGCATGGTTTCTCCCAGATCATCCCTGTACTGTTTTCCATCCAGTTCATAGTGAAAACAAATATATGAAATTCCTCTTTTTGTGAAATGTTCTTTGGTCAAATCTGCTGTGGAACAGCAGCTGATTACATAATTTTCCATAATGACTCCTTTTCAATACAGGTGCATCAACGCTTAAAACAATCGATCACTCCTGATATGTAGTTTTTATAGGATATGCTTTTCCTTGCATTCTAATTACCGTTGAAAACGATCTGCAGCGTATGGTATTGTTTTCTGCACATAGTTTTCATTACTACATTCTATAACATCAATTGCCGTTTGTAAAGTGAAATTATGGCAACATTTTTTTATTATTGTTTCCTCTGTTTCTTGTAAATTTATCCATTTGCCAGAGCGAACTTTTTAAGTATTACTTGAATTTTTATAAAAAACGTAAATGGCGGAATTACAGAGCCTTCACTACCTTATAAAACCAGAAACTCATCCTTCATAAAACATGGAAAAAATACAGATAAATACCATGGAAAATGCCAGAACCGCAAGAGCTCCCCCAAGAAATACCCTCTCAAATTTGCTTAATTTCTCAAACTCACTTCCTGTTTTTGCTCTGGAAATATGGAAAAGCTCCATTGCGGCCCAAATACCAAAGATACCTGGCTTTAAAGCAACAATCATGACGATCATTGATATCACTTCATAGAAAACAAGCCGGTACCAGAAGGGCAAATGCCAGAAATTCTGATGCAGCTTCCATAAAAATCGCCTGATTCTGCCTGTACGTTTTGTTCTTGCTTTTTCCGTATAATCCCACTGCAATTCCAGCCAGGAAATAATTTTATTCACTTTCCGGGCCAGCAGACCGGATTTTTCTCCATGAAGATAAACCTGCAGCTCCCAAAGGCTCCGATAAATAATCTCCATAGATTCGAAACCATATTTTTTCCGTGTGACCAGATTCAGGATTGCATCAACGATTTCTTCATCATCACAGCATTTTAGATACGCTTCTGAAGAAAACAGCCTTCCCCAGTGTTTTTTCTTAATGAAAAAGTGACTCCACTTTATCTTTTTTATCATCTGAAGAAGTTCCTGTTTCAGCTGATTCCGTTCATTTTCTGCTTCTGACGCCAGATTGCGGAAAAGATCATCGTATTCTCCTGAAACCTGATTTTTCTTCCCATCACCGTTTTTCTCTTCTTTTGTTCCATCTTCTTCCCAATCGTCTTCAGGATTTTTATTCCCGTATCCCCATCCAAATCCATCGAAAGCTCCACCGCTTTTTACAACCTGTCCTTCTGCATATTCCAATGCATTTTTATAGGCCTCATGTAAAATCTTCCATTCCTCCGGATTTGTCTCTGGATGACACTGGGAAGCCATTGCCGCATAAGCCTTTCGAATCTGGTGTTTATCGTGGGTAGGCTCTATCCCAAGACGCCGAAAGCTGTCTATCACACTCATTGAATCTTCTCTCCTCTCTGCTGAAGCACTGCTTTTACAAAAGCCTGTCTCAGATACCGGCTGGCGTCATTTACATACTGAAAATGTGTTGTAAAATGCTCACTTCTGGATGCAAACCACTCCAAATCCACCTGCTGCATCAGTATCTCAAAACGGACTCGCTGATTTTTTACATGCTGTTTCGCCATATGGACCCCCAGACACACCAGAGCGTCTTTTAACTCCCTTTCAGCCTCCTCATCTCCCATGGCAGCAGCTTCACCCAGCTGATTTAATGCAGTTCGGTCCGGAGGTGTGATTTTTAAAATTTCCTCCGGAGACAGCTTTGCAGCAGATATTGTTTTACTTTTTTCCATCCTTTTACCCCATCTTATATCTCTGTGTTAAAAAACAGCTTTCCAAAAGCTTCCTGAACTTCTATCACTCAAAGGCAATCCCGTTCTTCCGGCACCATTCAACCGCAAATTTTCTATAAGTTTCTGCCTGGTAATCTGCCCATTCCTGCTCAATGCCGAAACGCCGGATTCCATTTTTAAACCGTCTGGAGGCACCTCTTCCCTGAATATCCCGCAGCAGCAATTCCCGGTCGGGCCCTTCCGGCAGTCCATTTACAAAATCTTCCATCATTTCATGACCTGAAATCTCATATTTCCCCGGCAGTTTCAGGAAACGATCTGGTTCTTCCTCTAATAATTTTTTATAATCTTCCTCATACATGCTGAAATCGCCAAAATCCGAACTATAAAAGCACTCCTGCTTCTCCAGATCATAAAAATATTCCACTCCATCCAGTGTGGTTCCAAGAGATTCCATAATAAAATCCAGTTTTATTTTCGCTGTATTTCTTAAAAATTTTTCCCCCAGAAATTCTTGTTTAGAATCGCCTTCCGGCACTTCACTTTCCTGAGTTGTTTCCTCTGCCATTTCCTCCAGATAAAATACCTGCTTTCCAGCTGCTTTGGCATACGCAATCTCAGACCGGGTACTTTCCCCAATATATCCGCCAACATTAATAACAAAGATGCTGTCAGCCATATCAATTTTTCGCTTGTGCATATCATCCAGCATCTCTTTTGTCTGAGTCAAAGTCCCTTCATCCATTCCTTCCCAGACTTCTTCATCACCTGAATGACCAAACAAACCGACTGAAATAACAATATTGCCAGCCAAAGTCAGTCGCTTCTGCGCTTCCATAAATTCATCCTTGAATTTCGTACTTCCACATAATGTGATTACCGGGTATTTTCCAACCATATGTAATGTGCCTTTTCCTTTCGTTTGGGAATAATAATAAAACTATATGAGCCATCGTCTTCACTGCTCTCCATATTACCATGATTTTCTATTTTCAGCAATTCCAACCGTTATTCTGCAAGAAAAAAGACCGGGATTTCAACGAATTCTTCCTGATCATCGCTGAAATCTCAGTCTTTCATTCCTAGAGCGTGTTTGAAAAATCATTCACGCAGTCTGCACACCCCAGTTTTTGCTAAATTTTTCTCAGATTCAGTCAGCGTAGCCCGCTACGCCTCCTTCATTTGAGAGAAATTTATCTCAAAATGGGATGCACATCCTGCAT
>JBGVFN010000130.1:0-12256 GCA_045121095.1 Lachnospiraceae bacterium
GAGGAGAAAATGCGGTCTGTAACTGTGAATAAGTACTTATCCAATCGCAATCGTTGTGGATTTTGAAAGGATGTACAGATAAGACTTGTAACATCGTCAATGAAACAGCAGTAGACAGGAATTTACTTTACAGAGCTGATTCCAACTATAATGGATAGTTGACACTTTTTAATCCTTCCTTATCATTTTATGTAACCGTGAAGGTATTGAATGATTATAATTTTCTTGCTATTATAAAGAGAATTAATTCAAAGGTCAGATGAGTCGCATTTATACTTACGAGGAGGATGAAAGATGAAGAAAACAAAGAAACATATGAACAAAAAAGTATTGCTGATTCTGTTAGTGGGGATACTAGCAATGATACCATTGGCAGGATGGTCCTGGTTTCAATCGGTAGTAGATACGATTCAGGGGAATTTGGTGGGTAAATCCTATACGATTTATACATATGACAATTATGGTAATAAAGTTCTTGAGACAAATGGAGATAAAATTAGTGTAAATGGAAACAGAGTCCAGAGTACGAGTTATGATAGTGATGGTTCTGTTATCAGCAACTATGAGCTGTCTTCTGTAATTACCATTACAATTGATGGAAAAGAGATGGAATCTTGTGGTGATACCTGTATTTTTGTTCAGAAGGGCTTAGATGCGGAAGTTGACTTTACTCAGGAAGTCATTGACAGTAGTTCCACCGGATCCGTAACAGAACTGACCTCTGTAGCTCGGTTTATCAATAAGTATAAAAACTATTTTGGCAAAAGCAGAGTAGTCGTAATTAAATCCCAATTAGGACAGCCAATAACTGCATTTTCCGGTGATGATGTGTATTGGGAAATACCGGAGGATCTGCCTAAATTTACGAAAATTATGATTGACGGAAAAGCATTGTATATTCATCGGGCTAATTTCCAGATCATTGATTTGGATTTATTGTAAATATCCAGATATTGATTTTAACGCATAAATATTGTATATTGGTAAACAGCCTGAAAATTACAGGATTATTGTAGTATTAATAGTAACCGTTCAGCAGGAATTCATGCATGTGTTTTGCCGGATAGTTACCAAATAAAAAGGATTAATTTATGAGAAAATTAGCATTAAGCGAAGAAATTTTATTAAAGATTGAAAAACCTGCCCGTTACATTGGCGGTGAAGTAAATAGTGTGATGAAAGACCGGGATTCTGTAGAGACTAGAATTGCCATGTGTTTCCCGGACGTCTATGAAATCGGGATGTCCCATCTTGGCATGCAGATTCTTTATGATATGTATAATAAGCAGGATAATATCTGGTGTGAGCGTGTATTTTCACCCTGGACAGATCTGCATGCAATTATGAAGGAGCAGCAGATTCCTTTATTTGCACTGGAGTCACAGGACCCGATTAAAGAATTTGATTTTATTGGTGTAACTATTCAGTATGAGATGTGTTATACCAATATTCTTCAGATTCTGGATCTGGCTCAGGTCCCCATGCTGGCAAAGGATCGTTCTGAGGAAGATCCTATTGTGATAGGCGGCGGTCCCTGTACTTATAATCCGGAGCCGCTGGTGGATTTCTTTGACCTGTTTTATCTGGGTGAAGGGGAAGTCAGCAATCTGAAGCTGGTGGAATTATATCAGGAATGTAAAAAGGCTGGTCTTGGCCGGAAAGAGTTCTTAAAGAGAGCTGCCGGTCTGCCGGGTATTTATGTTCCTTCCTTATATAAAGTAACTTACCATGAAGATCAGACCATTGCATCTTTTGAGCCGATCTGTGAAGAGGCACCTGCCACAGTCAGTAAAGTAGTTGTCAGCCACCTGGATGAAGTGGAATATCTGAAAAAGCCCATCGTTCCGTTTATTAAGGTTACACAGGATCGTGCTGTTTTGGAAATCATGCGCGGCTGTATCCGTGGCTGTCGTTTCTGTCAGGCAGGTATGGTATATCGTCCCAGAAGAGAACGCAGTGCAGAAGAACTGCTGGCGGCAGCAAAAGAAATTTTGAAGAATACAGGACATGAAGAGATTTCTCTGAGTTCTTTAAGTTCCAGTGACTACTCTGGTCTTGGGGAACTGGTAAATGGCCTGATTGAGACCTGCAATGAGCATCATGTGAATCTGTCTCTGCCTTCTTTGCGTATTGATTCCTTCTCCCTGGATATTATGAGCAAAGTGCAGGATATTAAGAAGAGCAGTTTGACCTTTGCACCGGAAGCCGGTACACAGCGTATGCGTAATCTGATCAACAAAGGTCTGACAGAAGAGGATATTCTGGGCGGTGCAAAAAAAGCATTTTTAGGTGGCTGGACAAAGGTGAAATTATACTTTATGCTGGGTCTTCCCACAGAAACCAGAGAAGATATGGAAGGAATCGCAGATCTTGCCAATAAGATTGCGGCAGAGTATTTTGATACTATTCCCAAACCGGAAAGAAAAGGCACTATTTCCATTACTTCCAGTACATCTTTCTTTATTCCCAAGCCCTTTACTCCTCTGCAGTGGGCTTCCATGTGCGAAATGCAGGAGTATATTGACAAGGCTGAAACCGTTAAGCATGCCATGAAGAGCCAGCTGAATCAGAAACGTTTGAGTTATCAGTGGCATTCACCGGAGGCATCCATTCTGGAAGGTGTATTTGCCCGCGGTGACAGACGTCTTGGAAAAGCAATCTTGAAAGCGTATGAATCGGGCTGTCTGTATGACTCCTGGTCAGAGCAGTTTGATTACGACAAATGGATGCAGGTACTTGCAGACTGTGGTCTGGATTATCATTTCTATACCACCAGAGAACGCAGCCTGGATGAAGTATTCCCCTGGGATTTCATCGATGCAGGTGTCAGCAAGAAATTCCTGATTCGTGAATGGAATCGGGCTATGGCAGAAGAAGTTACTCCCAACTGTGCCATGAAATGTGCGGGCTGCAGTGCAGACCGTTTTGCAAAGGAGGCATGTCACCATGAAAATTAGAATCAAGTTTTCCAAAGTAGGACATTTAAAATACATCGGTCATCTGGATATTATGCGTTGTTTTCAGAAGGTCATGCGCCGTGCAGAGGTGGATATTGCATATTCAGCGGGATTTAGCCCTCATCAGATCATGAGTTTTGCTTCTCCGCTGGGCCTGGGTTTAACTTCCGATGGTGAATATGTGGATATTGAAGTATTATCTACGGAATCTTCTGAACAGATGCTGCAGAAGATCAATGGAGCTATGCCGGAAGGTCTGCAGGCTTTAAGTTATGTAAAACTGCCGGATAATGCTAAAACTGCCATGTCCATGGTGGCAGCAGCAGATTACGAGGTACGTTTTGATGTACCTGTTTCGGAAGAAATCAAGGAAAAATTTGCAGAATTTCTGTCCAGAGAATCCATTCTGATTACCAAAAAGACAAAAAAGCAGGAAATTGAAGTGGATATCCGTCCGTTGATTTATCAGGCATCTTTTACTGCAGATTGTCTGTTGATGCAGGTTTCCGCGGGAAGTGCAGCCAATCTGAAACCGGAGCAGGTGATGGAGACATTCTGTGCAGCCTATGAAATTGCTCCGGAAACATTACCTTATCACGTACATCGTCTGGAAATGTATGCAAATCTGGCAAAAGAAGGAAAAGCTCGTAAGCTGATTCCTCTGGAAGGAATGGGTGAGGTTCTTGTCTGAACTGATCATAACCGGATATGGTAATGGGATCGTAGCAGCACTGCGGGAACAAAACCGTGTGACAGAGCTGCATGTGGAAAAAGAAAAGCCCTTTCGGGTGGGCAGTATTTATGTGGGCCGTGTACAGAGCATTGTAAAAAACATCAATGCTGCTTTTGTGGATTTCGGATGCGGAATTAATGGATATCTGGCATTGGACAAATCGGAGGGATTTTTCTATACCAGACAGGCAAGAGCTGGTCAGACCACCTGCGGTGATGAATTACTGGTGCAGCTGGAAAAGGAGCCGGTGAAAACAAAACTGCCCGTATTAAATGGTCATCTGAATATCAGTGGTCGTTATGCGGTACTGGTACATGGTGAAAATGGAATTGTTTTTTCCAGAAAGATTCGAAATAAGGAATTTCAGCAGAATATGCAGGAGCAGATTCTTTCCCGGAATCTGGTTCCTGCTGGCTGTGCACTGATTATCCGCACCAATGCACAGGATGTAGAAACAGAAGAGGTTTTTTCGGAACTGGAAGAATTAAAGGCTCGTTATGAAAAGCTTCTGGCAGTGGCCCCTTACCGCAGCTGTTTTTCCTGTTTATATCAGGGAGAGCATGCATTTCTGGAATTAATCCGTGATTATCCTGTAAGCATGGATTTACAGGTTATTACGGATCTGGAGTTGTTTTATCAGGAGGTAAAAGAACGGCTGCCGGAGATTTCTATTCGGCTTTATGAGGATCAGCAGCTGAGTTTAACTGCTCTTTATTCCTTAAAGACGGCTTTTGAACAGGCACTTGGAAAACGGGTATGGCTAAAATCCGGCGGATATTTGATTTTGGAGCCTACAGAAGCCTTAACTGTTATTGATGTCAATACCGGTAAATGTATTGATAAAAAATATAGCAAAGAACAGAATTTCCTGCGTACCAATCTGGAAGCAGCCAGAGAGATTGCGTTACAGCTGCGTCTGCGCAATTACAGTGGGATTATTCTTGTGGATTTCATTGATATGGAATCTGCAGAGCACACAGAGGAATTATTACAGGTATTTCGTCAGGAACTGGCAAAAGACCGGGTAAAAGCAACTCTGGTGGATATCACCCGCCTGCATCTGGCGGAAGTGACCCGAAAACGGGTGTATCGTCCTTTGCATGAGTCTGTGAAGGAATTGAAACAGGAGTAGTTGTTAAGCAGTAAAACGATTGACTAATAATAGATAACACCAGGCGATGAAAGAAATGAGGGAATTATGATGCATGATTTTCTGCCGCTGTGTCGGGAGGATATGGAACGAAGAGGCTGGGAACAGCCGGATTTTGTATATGTTACTGGCGATGCTTATGTGGACCATCCGTCCTTTGGTACCGCCATCATCAGCCGTCTGCTGGAATCGCGGGGGTATAAAGTAGCGATTTTATCTCAGCCGGACTGGAAACAGGAGGATTCTGTTCGTGAATTTGGGCGTCCGCGTCTGGGATTTTTCGTATCTTCCGGCAATATGGATTCCATGGTAAATCACTATACGGTGGCGAAAAAACGACGGAAAACCGATGCCTATACACCGGGTGGTGTGATGGGTAAACGTCCGGATTATGCGGTAATTGTTTACTGCAATCTGATTCGGAGGGTTTATAAAGATGTTCCCATTATTATTGGAGGAATTGAATCCAGCCTGCGGCGAATGGCCCATTATGATTACTGGTCTGATAAATTAAAACGATCCGTATTGATGGATTCTTCCGCAGATTTACTTTGCTATGGTATGGGAGAACATGCCACGGTAGAAATTGCGGACTGCCTGAACAGCGGCATGTCCGTGAAGGATATTACATTTGTTCGCGGCACCGTATTTCGCACCAGCAATCCGGATTTGTTTGCAGATGGAACCATGCTTCCTTCTTTTGAGGAACTGCAGCAGGATAAGAAAAAATATGCAGAAAGCTTTTATGTGCAGTATCGGAACACTGATCCGTTCAGCGGACATAAATTGGTAGAACCCTATCCCAATAAGCAATATCTGGTGCAGAATCCACCGGCTTTGCCTTTAACACAGATGGAAATGGATGATGTATATGCCCTGCCGTATATGCGCACCTGGCATCCTTCTTATAAAGAAGCTGGCGGCGTACCTGCCATTGAGGAAGTACAATTCAGTCTGGTAAATAACCGGGGCTGCTTTGGCGGCTGCAGTTTCTGTGCCCTTACCTTCCATCAGGGCCGGATTATTCAGTGCCGCAGCCATGAATCGATCCTTACAGAGGCAAAACAGATGATCAAACATCCGGAATTCAAAGGCTATATCCATGATGTGGGCGGTCCTACCGCAGATTTTCGTCATCCAGCCTGCGAAAAACAGCTGAAAAAAGGGGTTTGCCCGGATAAACAATGTCTTTTCCCGAAGCCCTGTAAGAATCTGCGGGCAGATCACAGAGATTATATGGACTTACTTCGTAAATTGCGCAATCTTCCCGGGGTGAAAAAGGTCTTTATCCGTTCCGGGATTCGTTTCGATTATGTATTGGCGGACAAAAAGAGCAATTTTATGGAAGAACTCTGTCGTTACCATGTCAGCGGGCAGCTGAAAGTAGCGCCGGAACATGTATCCGATCAGGTATTGAAATATATGGGAAAACCGGAAAATCAGGTTTATCAGCAGTTTACGGAGCAGTATAAACGAACCAATGAACGGCTTCATAAAAAGCAGTATCTGGTGCCCTATCTGATGTCTTCCCATCCTGGTTCTACCCTGAAAGAAGCGGTAAAACTGGCAGAAGCCGTACGGGATATGGGTTATATGCCGGAGCAGGTGCAGGATTTTTATCCCACTCCTTCTACCATTTCTACCTGTATGTACTATACTGGTCTGGATCCGAGAACCATGGAAAAGGTTTATGTCCCCCGAAATCCCCATGAAAAGGCCATGCAGAGGGCATTGGTTCAGTACCGTAATCCCGATAACTATGATTTAGTAAAAGAAGCACTGATTCAGGCGGGAAGAACCGATTTGATCGGATTTTCACCAGAATGCCTGATCCGTCCAAGAAAAATGGGTGCGGGGAAAAACGGAAGCAGTACGACAAAGGTTGGAACTGGAAATCGTGCAGGGAAATCCGAAACCGGAAAACGTACAGGGAAAGCGGAAGCTGGAAATCGTGCGAAAAAAGCTGAAACTGGTAAGAGGAACGCCACCAGAAAAGGGAAGGTAAGCACGAAAAACGGAAGAAGTACGGAAAAAAATGGGAAACTTTCAAATAGAAATTTAAATAGAACGGGCAGGTCAAGATGAAACTGGTCATTATTAATGAAAGTGAAGCCGGACAGCGTCTGGATAAGTATTTAAATAAATTGTTAAAGGAAGCTGGAAAGAGCTTCCTTTATAAAATGTTGCGTAAGAAAAATATTACGCTGAACAATAAGAAAGCAGATGGCAGTGAACATCTGCAGGCAGGTGATGAGATTCGTCTCTTTTTCTCAGATGAAACTTATGAAAAATTTGTGGGGGCACCTGAACCGGTGAAGCCGGTGGTAACCAAAACCTCCACGGCAAAACTGCCTCCTGTAAAAATTATTTATCAGGATGCAGATGTGATGATCGTGAATAAACCTGCCGGAATTCTTTCTCAGAAAGCCAAAGCAGATGATGTTTCTTTAAATGAATATATTCTGCAGTATCTTTTGAAGAAAGGTAAGGTTACACAGGAGAGCATTTCTACATTCCGTCCTTCGGTGTGCAATCGTCTGGACCGTAATACCAGCGGAATTGTAACAGCAGGTGTTACTTACCGCGGCGCAAGAGAGTTGAGCAATCTTCTGCGAGAGAGAACCGCAGATAAACGGTATCTGGCACTGGTAAAAGGGGTGTTAAAACGTCCTGCTCATTTAAAGGGCTGGCTGACCAAAGATTCCGAGAACAACAAAGTAAGCGTACAGACTGTGGAGTCAGAAGGTACCCAGGAGATTGAAACCGATTATATCCCTCTGGGGGATAATGGCCGTATGACGCTGCTGGAAATTCATCTGATTACCGGTAAAAGCCATCAGATTCGTGCACATCTGGCAAGCATTGGCCATCCGGTCATCGGAGATAATAAATATGGAGAAGAACAGGCCAATGGCTGGTATCATAGAACCTACCATGGACATTTCCAGATGCTTCATTCCTGGAAATTAACGATTCCCAGGGAGGGCTGTGAACTGGAGACTCTGGCTGGAAAAACCTTCCGGGCTTCTCTGCCGGAGAATTTTGTTCGTGTTTTAGAAGGAGAGGGACTTCTTCGTTATGTCAACATGGAACAGTAGGGGGCTTCGTGGATCTCATCTGGAGGAACTTCTGAATTTGACCAATGTTCGTTACCGGGAACTGGGGCTGGCATTGATCCAGAAGATTCCCACCCCCATTAAGCCGATTCAGATTGACCAGTCCTCCAGACATATTACACTGGCGTATTTTGACCAGAAAAGTACCGTGGATTATATTGGCGCGGTACAGGGAATTCCGGTTTGTTTTGATGCAAAAGAATGCAGCACCGATACCTTTCCTCTGCAGAATGTGCATGAACATCAGATTGCATTTATGCGGGATTTTGAAAAGCAGGGCGGAATTGCGTTTTTAATTTTATATTACTCCAATCGGGACCGTTATTTCTATCAGCCATTTTCCAGTATATACCGTTTCTGGCAGCGAATGGAGCAGGGGGGACGGAAAAGTTTTATCTTTGAAGAAATCGATGACTGTTTTGAAGTATTTTCGGGGAGTAATGGGGTATTTTTACATTATCTGGAAGCATTGCAGAAAGATCTTGAGAGAAGAGATTAAAAGCCCCCGGAGGTTGAATTTGCAGACATATCTTGACATATAAAGCTCTTTTCAGTATAATAAGAAAGCTGTTATAGTAATGCGTTATCAAATTAGCACATCAACGCATTAAAGCGAAAATGATATAATGAATATTTACATGCTGCAACCATTTGAAAATGAACTGACAAGGGAAAGACAGACCTTGGAATCATCTAATTATATAGGGAAAGGAAATAGATTATGAAACAGATGCTGCATACACCGGAGGGTGTCCGCGATATATACGGCTCGGAATACGCGCGGAAGCTGACTTTGGAAAATAAGATTCGCCAGGTAATGAATTCTTACGGATATAATGATATACAAACTCCTACTTTTGAGTTTTTTGATATTTTCAAAAAAGAGCGGGGCAGTGTGGCTTCCAATGAGATGTTTAAGCTGTTTGACAGTGAGGGCAATACATTGGTGCTGCGTCCAGATATGACCCCATCCATTGTTCGCTGTGTTTCCAAATATTATGGACCTGCAGATCTGCCGGTTCGTCTTTGTTATAATGGAAGCACTTTTATCAATGACCGCAGTTATCGTCTGCGTCTGAAAGAAGGAACCGATGCCGGTGCAGAGTTATTTGGCGATGATTCTGTGGCAGCAGATGCAGAAATGATTGCCTGTGTGGTGGATTGCCTGCGTGCTTGTGGATTGTCTGATTTCCAGATTGATATTGGGAGCGCTTCTTTTTTACAGGGGCTGTTTGAGGAAATTGGGATTTCTGAGGAGACAGAGGCAGAAATTCGTAAATTTTTATTATCCAAAAACTTCTTTGCGCTGGAAAGTCTTCTCTTAAAGGAAAATCTGACTTCCAGACAGCGGGAAGTATTTGGACGTTTACAGATTTATTCTGGTACAATTCAGCAGGTACTGGGAATGGAAGCGCTGGTGAAAAATGAAACTTCACGCAATGCCATTCGCCGCCTGAAATCTTTATACAAAATCCTTGGTTATTATGGAATGGAAAAATATGTTTCCTTTGATCTGGGCATGGTAACCGGTTATCAGTATTATACAGGTATTGTATTTCATGCTTATACATATGGAACTGGTAATGCCATTGTTTCCGGCGGACGTTATGATACGCTGATGTCTCAGTTCAGTTATGATGCCCCTGCAGTTGGATTTAAAATTTCGGTGGATGGTGTGATGACTGCTCTGGACCGTCAGAAGATTTCTGTTGATATTTCCATGACAGATTCCATGCTGCTGATGGAAGAAGAACAGACGGAAGCAGGCATTGCTCTAGCTGCAAAGCTGCGTAAAGAAGGATGCCGTCTGATGATTCTGCAGAATCAGGGCAGCCACAAACCGGAAGATTATCTGGAGTATGCGAAAAAAGCCGGAGTTCAGCAGATGTATTATATTAATCGCTCCGGCAGCAATGTGACAATTTTGGATGTGAAAAATGGTACAAAAGAAACCAGAGAACTGGCTGAAGTAATGGGGGAAATGTAAAATGAGAGATATTGTATTTGCGCTTCCCAAAGGAAGACTTGCGGAAAAAACCATGGATTTACTGGCACAGATTGGAATTACCTGTCCTGAAATGGAAGAAAACAGCCGTAAATTAATTTTCAGAAACCAGGAATTAGGTTATCGTTTCTTTTTGGCAAAACCCAGTGATGTTCCTACTTATGTGGAATATGGAGCTGCTGATATTGGTGTAGTCGGCCGTGATACCATTATTGAGGAAGACCGCAGATTATATGAAGTAATGGATCTGGGTATGGGACGCTGCCGCATGTGCGTATGCGGACCGGAATCTGCCAGAGAAAAGCTTCAGCACAATGAATTAATCCGTGTGGCAACTAAGTATCCCCATATTGCGAAAGATTATTTCTATAATGTGAAGCAGCAGACCGTGGAAATCATCAAACTGAATGGTTCCATTGAACTGGCTCCGCTGGTTGGATTATCTGAGGTAATTGTGGATATCGTAGAAACGGGAACAACCTTAAAGGAAAATGGCCTGATGGTATTGGAAGAAGTATGCGATATTTCGGCCCGTATTGTAGTAAATCAGGTCAGTATGAAGATGGAAAACGAGCGGATTACCAATATTTTATCCGGTATTCGCGGACTTCTGGCAAAAGAACAGGCCATGAAAAATATGCAGCAGTAGAACATATCAGTATGTTGCATAAGTATCGTATGTGGACAGGGAAAAAGAGTAAATGCAGCAGATAAGGAGCGGTCATAAGAAATGAAAAAAGATATCAAAAAAGTAATCCCTTATATTCTGTTAAAGGACGGAGCTGCTTTTCTGGCAGATGGCAGTCAGATTGAAAATGCAGCTGTTTACTGTCAGGCCTGCGCCAACAGTGGAGCGGATGAATTATTATTTGTAGATACTTCCACCAATGAAGAAGCACATCATATCAATGTGGAGTTTTTAAATAAACTGGCTAAAAATGATCTTGGGGTGTTCACAGCGGGCGGTTCCTGCGGTCATATTGATGATGTAAAGAAATACCTGTATACAGGTGCTTCCCGTATGTTTTTTGCGCCGGGAGCCAGTGAAGAACTTCTGAAAGAAGGGCTGAGTCGATTTAAAGCGGACCGTGCAGGAAGAATGGTATCTTCTTCAGAGGAAGCACTGCAGGCTTATGAACAGGGATTTCGCGTATTTTATTGTCTAACAGAAGCTGGTTCTGATGTAGCGGCGGTATTGGCTGAAAAAGAAGATACTTTCGTTTACTGTCTGGCAGAAAATGGTCTGGATGTACTGAATCAGGGTGCAGATGGTCTGTTATACGCTGTACCGGAGATCAAGGCTGGAAAAGTGATGGATTACAAACATGAACTGCTGGATGCCGGATTTAAGGCGGATGTATTCCAGCCGGCGTTTACCTGGGAAGATTTTAAACGGAATCAGGACGGCCTGCTGCCGGTGGTGGTACAGGATTGGCGTAATGATGAAGTGCTGATGATGGCCTATATGAATGAAGAAGCATACAATCTGACCATTAAAACCGGTCGTATGACTTATTTCAGCAGAAGTCGTCAGAGCCTCTGGATCAAAGGCGAAACCTCCGGTCATTTCCAGTATGTGAAATCCCTGAAAATTGACTGTGATCAGGATACTTTGCTGGCCAGAGTGGTACAGGTGGGTGCAGCCTGCCATACAGGAAACCGCAGCTGCTTTTACCGGGATATCGTAAACAGAGAAACTGCTGGAAACAGCCCTTATAAAGTACTGGAATCTGTTTATGCTACCATTATGGATCGCAAAAACAATCCCAAAGAGGGCTCTTATACCAATTATTTATTTGATAAAGGTTTGGATAAGATTCTGAAAAAAGTAGGAGAGGAAGCCACTGAAATTGTAATTTCCGCAAAAAATCCTCAGCCGGAGGAAGTGGTCTATGAATTAGGTGATTTCCTGTATCATGTAATGGTACTTATGGCAGTGAAAGGAATTACCTGGGAAGACGTGGCAAGAGAGCTGGCGGATCGGGAATAAATTCATGAATAATTGACAAAAGCGTACACTTTGTGTATGCTTTTGTTAGTTAAGGGTAATTTCTATTCGATAAGCATGTGATAAATACATCTTTTCGGATATCTTTTAACACTCAAAAGACTGAAAAGAAAAAGACTGAGAAGAATATGCCATTTCGTAATGGAAATACTACCCTTTAAAAGAAAAATCAGACAGGAGATAAGGAAAACATGAATACATCAACCAATGGAACAAACACCAAAAATGCATTGCTGGAGCGCTTTTTAAGATATGTAAAGATTGATACAAAGAGCGACCCTGAAAGT
>JBGVFN010000131.1:0-21206 GCA_045121095.1 Lachnospiraceae bacterium
ATTTCAGCATTCAGTATCTTGCGGCGGTATTTCACCGACCATACCACATGGTAGTTAATGTTGCACACACAGGTGCGGTAATGTATTAGATTGGATTTCATTTCATACATATAGTATATCTTATAAAGAAGTATATTGCAACAGTAATTCGAACATGCTTTCGCTTTTGTTATTCTTACAAATAATTTAGTAATTCAAACACACCGTGCAGATATGCACAAAGCGGACTCTTTCATCCCGGCAATTGAATAACCGAGGATTCCCGCTTATTATCCTAAATTAATTGAATGGTCAGGAACCAGTGAGAGAATAGCTATATGATTTAATATTTGTAATTACACTATATCACAGAAAAAAGAATAAATCAATAGGACTATATATAATTAATATAAATTTTATATTTTAGCTATCTAAGCAATAGCTTTGTTGGAGAAACGAAAAAACTGCACAGCTGCTCCTATTTTTGAGCTCTGTGCAGTTATTATTTTTGCGTAACTATTCAGCAGACAGTTTAGCCCCTGCTGCATTGTTACAATTGCCGTATAGATTTACACATGAAACCGGTCATATTCTTCATAACAATCCAGACAAAGTTTTTTATCTCCCTGCAGTCGGATCCAGTTGGCGCCGGTGCTTTCGCCGCAGCAGTCGCAGGTGATAGAGGTAAATATTCTGGCAGATTCCGGAAGTTTGATTTTTGTTTCTTTTACGTCAAAGAGTTCACTGGGCTTTTTGGACTGATAATAAGCAAAGGACTGTTCTTTTGTCATGCCTTCCGGTTTCGGTTTTAACATCAGGCGGACAGATTTGCCGGTTTTCCGATTGTAGAAGGAAAATGCCTGTTTTCCGCGCATATGGAAAAGAAGATTTCCTTTTCCTGCGGAGCAGCCAAGAATGACCTGGATAGCATCGATGCCGCAGGCGTCATTTTCTGCGATACATACCACCTGTTCGTCTTTTGAAAATGTCAGATCCAGAAGTTCGATGGCGTATACGGCAGCCTGGTAACCGATGGTAAGTCCTCCGCAGGAATGTCCATGAAATGCAACACATTTCTCCCAAAGTTCTTTGTTCATTTTTAAGATTCTCCCTTCGTTTAATAAGTTCGCGCTATGTTGTTTTCATTGTAACATTTTCGAAGCAGAATCTCAAATATATTGTAACTATTCAGCCAAGCATGATTTTTGTTCAAAATACCGTGTCAAGCTTGCTTGTAAACGGTATTTGGGGCAGAAAATCGTATTTGGCGTTTAGCCAAATGAATAATTTTCGAAGAAAATTATGAATGCTTGCTGAATTCATTCAAGACAGTTCAGCAAGGCTGAACTGTTACAATATATTAGATGGTATATATTTAGTACGGTGGCCAATTTGTAGAATGATTGAAATTGTTTAGATACAGTCTATTAATTTCTAATCAAATGTTTGTATATAAATAGTTATACATAAATGATATACGTAAGCAATTGCAAATAAAGAGTTATAAATAAGCGGCTGCAAATAGGTGATTATAAATAAGAGGTTATAAATAAACGACTATAAATAAGTGGTTATAAATAAACGACTATAAATAAGTAATTATAAATAAACGACTATAATCCATATAAAAGTATAAATATTTGATTATAACAAGTACGTAATTTATAATAAAGACAAAGAAAATACGATTGTTTGCTGAAGGAATTTAAGAAAATTTGGTCTTTGATGAACTGGATGGAGTGCTGATACGTATTTTTCAAATATGTTTTAAAAGTGGAGAGGGAAAGTTATGGAATATCGTGTAGAGAAAGATTCAATTGGAACAAAGGATGTACCGGAAGATGTGTATTATGGCGTGCAGACACTGCGTGCGGCGGAGAATTTTCATATTACGGGCTTGAATATGCATCCGGAGATTATTAACAGTCTTGCGTTGATTAAAAAGGCAGCGGCTATTACCAACTGTGAGATCGGGCTTCTGGATAAGGATGTGACCAGAGCTATTGTGCAGGCATGTGATGAGATTTTGACGGGCAAATATCATGAGTATTTTATTGTGGACCCCATTCAGGGCGGTGCAGGAACTTCTTTAAATATGAATGCCAATGAAGTAATTGCCAATCGTGCCATTGAGATTCTGGGCGGACATAAGGGGGATTATTCCATTGTGAATCCCAATGATCATGTAAACTGCGGGCAGTCTACCAATGATGTAATTCCCACCGCTGGTAAGATGACTTCTCTGAAATTGCTGCAGAATCTGAAAAAGGAGCTGCTGCGGCTTTATGATGCGTTGTATGCCAAGGCTAATGAATTTGATCATGTTATTAAAATGGGCCGTACACAGATGCAGGATGCGGTGCCGATTCGTCTTGGGCAGGAATTCCGCGCGTATTCGGTGGCTATTAACCGTGATATTTATCGTATGGATAAAGCGATGGATGAGATGCGTGCAGTCAATATGGGTGGTACTGCTGTGGGAACCGGTATCAATGCGGATAGTAAGTATTTAAGGAGAATCGTTCCCAATCTGGCAGAGGTTTCTCGTATGGATCTGGTGCAGGCGTATGACCTGATCGATTCTACACAGAATCTGGATGCTTTTGTTTCCGTATCTGGTACGGTGAAAGCCTGTGCAGTTACTTTATCCAAGATTGCCAACGACCTTCGTTTAATGTCTTCCGGTCCCAAAGCTGGTTTCAATGAAATCAATCTTCCTGCAAAGCAGAATGGTTCTTCTATTATGCCCGGTAAGGTGAATCCGGTTATTCCTGAAGTAGTTAATCAGGTGGCCTTCAATATTATTGGCAATGACGTAACCATTACTATGGCAGCGGAGGCTGGTCAGCTGGAGTTAAATGCTTTTGAACCCATTGTGTTCTATTGTATCTTCCAGTCCATTGATACGCTGGCTTATGCAGTTCGGACATTTGTAGACAACTGTGTTACCGGAATTACAGCCAATGAAACCAGATGCCGCTATCTGGTGGAAAACAGCGTGGGTATTATTACCGCAATCTGTCCTCATGTGGGTTATCAGAAAGCTGCGGATATTGCCAAAACAGCCCTTCAGACTGGCGAATCCGTAAGAAGCCTGATTCTGAAAGAAGGTCTTTTAAATGAACAGGAGCTGGATGAAATTCTGGATCCGATCCATATGACAGAACCTGGTATTTCCGGTAAAGAATTGCTGCTGAAACACAATGGAGGAATTCTGGAGTAGTACATAGGTAAGGTTTGTGGTACAATTCATTAAGAAAACATCAGAAATCAGAGCGCATCAGAGAAATCATTCAGGTAATCTGCGCACATGGTTTTGATATTAACGGAGGATTTTACCATGATCTACACTGCTTTAACCAACAAAGCTATGAAAATTGCTTATGATGCACACCACGGTCAGCTGGACTGTAATGGCGTACCGTATATTTTTCATCCGTATCATCTGGCGGAACAGATGACAGATGAGATCACCACCTGTGTTGCACTTCTCCATGATGTGGTAGAAGATACGGAGGTTACTTTTGAAGACCTGGAAAAAGAATTTCCCAAAGAGGTCATAGATGCTCTCAGACTTCTCACCCATGATGATTCCACCGGTTATTTTGATTATGTACGGGCAGTTTGTAAAAATCCTGTGGCAAAAGCAGTGAAACTGGCGGATCTGTCCCACAATCAGGATGAAAGCCGGATTACGGATCCTGGTGTGGTTACGGAAGAAAAATTAAACCGCTGGAGAGTGAAATATAAAAAGGCCAGGGAAATTCTGGAAGGCAAATAAGGGGCTGTATGTACTTTTTTTAGTGGAAACCAGCATTTTTAAAACTCTTATTTGACAAAGTGATACTTCTATTATAAGCTTTAAACGGATAAAGTGAGGCGGTTCGGTTACATACTGAACTGCCTTGATTAAAGTGTGTTGAAAGAAGGAGTATGATGCAATGATCGTTCAGCGGGCAGAACAGCAGCTGGTTAATGGTTATAAAAATACTTTCACTGACATGCTTTAAGGCAACTGATTACTGCGATAAGGTAAAATGAGGTACACTATGAAAATTTTGATGTCTGTTATTTCGACAGTCTACAATTTCCTTTGGGGAGACTTGCTTACGATTCCGCTGCCGGGAGGTTCATCCATCGGTATATCACTCCTGGTTCTGATCCTGATTCCAGCAGGAATCTTTTTTTCTATCAGGACAAAGCTGCTTCCTGTCCGGCTTTTCCCGGAAATGCTCCATGTTGCTCTGGAAAAACAGAATAATGGCAAAAAAGGTGCTATTTCCGGTCTGCAGGCACTGATCGTGTCTACGGCCACCCGTGTAGGTATGGGTAATATGGTTGGCGTAGTTGCTGCCATTTCCGCAGGCGGAGCTGGTGCTGTATTCTGGATGTGGGTGACAGCAATTATTGGTTCTTCCACGGCTTTTGTGGAGGCTACTCTGGCGCAGCTTCATAAGCAGTCCGATCCCCTTTACGGAGGCTACCGCGGCGGTCCCGCTTACTATATTCATAACTTCTTTGTAAAAGATAAAACAAAACGCTGGAGTGTCATGGCTGTTTTATTTGCTCTGTCCGGCCTGCTTTGCTGGTGCGGTGTCAGTCAGGTAATCAGCAACTCCGTATCTTCTGCATTTGAAAATGCATTTGGTGTTCCGCCCATTGTTTCTACTGTGATCCTGGTGGCGCTGGCAGCAGTGATCGTATTGCGGAAAAATGCCACGATCAAGGTTCTGGATATTATGGTTCCTGTGATGGCAGTGTTTTACTTTGCCATTGCCGTATTTGTTATCGTGAAAAACATTGGACTGATGCCGTCCGTATTACAACGTATTGTGGAAGAGGCATTTGGTCTTCGGCAGGTTGTAGCAGGCGGTTTCGGTGCAGCCCTGATGAATGGTGTAAAACGAGGTCTGTTTTCCAATGAAGCCGGTTCCGGTTCTGCTCCCTGTGCTGCAGCGGCAGCCAATGTCAGCCATCCTGCAAAATCCGGTCTGTTCCAGGCATTTGGCGTATTTATTGATACCATTGTGATCTGCAGCTGTACCGCCATGATCATGCTGCTGGCTCCGGAAGAACTGCTGGAAGGACTGTCCGGTATGGAATTGCTGCAGACTGCCATGTATCATCACTTTGGCAGCCCCGGTGTTGTTTTCATTGCCATTACCCTGTGGCTGTTTAGTTTCTCCACCTTTATCGGAATCCTGTATTATGCTCGTTCCAATGTGGCGTATCTGTTCGGCGATAACTGGCCTTCACAGACCGCATATAAAGTTCTGGCTCTTGTCATGCTGTTCATCGGAGGACTTGCTGCTTATACCTTTGTATGGGATCTGGGCGATATCGGTGTCGGTCTGATGACTGTATTTAATATGATCGTGCTGATTCCTATGTCAGGAGAGGCCATTGATTGTTTAAAGGATTATGAAACGCTGCGGAAGCAGGAGAAGATGAGTGCAAAACAGCAAAGCAGCAAATAAAGCAGAGATGCAGAAACAAATAGTACAATAAAGATATAAAACGGTAAAACAACGAGATTATAAAACAATAGGACAGTAACACGATAAAACAAAAAAACAAAAAAACAAAAACACAAAAACACAAAAACACAATAACACAATAAACCCCGGCTCCCGGTATCAAAAAAACCGGCAGTCGGGGCTTTATGATTAAAATGGCTGTTAGCGGGTAAGATCATCAAACAACTGATAGAGTCTTTCATTTAAATGAATGACTTCTTTTTCAAGAAATTTCACTTCATCACGGTCATAGGTCATTAAACCGTTGATTTCTTCCTCAATATCACTTGTCTGCGTGTAAATAGCGCTGCAAAGTCCACGTTCCACATTGGGATAGATTTCTTCTTCCCACAAACGTTTATAATTTGCAGTCAGTTCTTCTTTGGATTTGTAGGACTGATAACCAAATTCTTTTTCACATGCCAGATGTCCTTCCATGGCATAGGAATATCCGCCATATTCGGTTAGTGCAACCACACGGTCCTTCTGAGGTTTTACCACCAGTTTTCGCTGGTAGTTGTGGATGCTGTACATGTCGCCGCCTTTCTGGTCAAACCAGCCGCAGGCTTCATTTACCAGTCTGGTGGAATCCAGGCTTCGGATCAGTTCGGTTGCCTTTGCGGCATCAAACTGTCCCCATCCTTCATTAAAAGGAACCCATGCTGCAATACAGGGATGATTGTAAAGCTCTTTGATCATGCCCTTTAAATCTTTATAATACTGTGCACGGCCTTCGGCATCATCACGCTTAAAGATACGGTAGTGATGGTCTTTTACGCCTCTTGCAAACCAGTCAAATGCGTTGGTAAGATAGGTAACGAAGATCATGTTGTAATCGCCGCCGCCGTTGGGCATATCCTGCCATACGATCATTCCCAGCTTATCGCAATGGTAGTAGAAGCGTTCAGGCTCCACCTTGATATGTTTCCGGATGGTATTAAAACCTAATTCCTTCAGTTTTACAATATCATATAATAAAGCTTCATCTGTAGGCGGTGTTAAAAGACTTTCCGGCCAGTAGCCCTGATCCAGGATTCCGTTAAAGAAGAAAGGTTTATTATTCATAAAGAATCGTAAAATACCTTTGCTGTCTTTTTCTACAGAGAATTTTCTCATACCAAAGTAAGAAGTTACTTCGTCTTCCCCATAAGTGATCTTTAAATCATATAAATGAGGTGTATCCGGTGTCCATGCTTTAAAATTATTGATTTTCAGGATCACACTCTTATTGGTATCCGCAAGAACCTTTGTTACAGGTTTGCCTTCATCCAATACGGTGATGTGTGCTTTTTCTGCCGTTCCATTTGTAAAAATCTTGATTTTCACGGCACTTTCATCGAATAAAGGGGTAATTTTCAGGTTTTCAATATGGTCTTCAGCCACACTTTCCATCCATACGGTTTTCCAGATACCGCTCTGAGGTGTATAGAAGAGAGAACCATATTTTCCTTTTTTTACCAGCTTCTGTTTGCCGCGGGCATGGGGTTTCTTTTCGGTCATATCCTGTACACACAGTGTAAGAACATTTTCACCGTCCACCAGATGGTGGGTAACGTCAAAGCTGAAGGCCAGATAGCCGCCCAGATGTCTGCCCAGCTCTTTTCCATTTAAGAAAACACTACATTCCTGATCAACGGCGCCGAAATGTAAAAATACACGATCTTTGCAAAATCCCTCAGGAAGGGTAAAAACTTTCCGGTAATGGAGATAATCCTCGGGAGTTACGATTTTCTGAACACCGGATAATAAGGTTTCCGGAGAGTAGGGAACCAGGATGGTTCCCTCATATTCGGATACTGTTTCTTTTCGATTGATACAATATTCCCATTCGCCATTTAAATTAAAATAGCTGTTTCTTACGAGATTGGGCCTCGGATATTCAGGAAGTGCATTTTCAGCACTTACATTTTTGGCCCATCGGCTCATTAACTGAATCATTGCATATCATCCTTTGTTTTTCTTTTTAAGATTCTGGAATACTTCAGACTGTACACCTACAGAGACTAATACAAGTAATCCCATGATGATGGACTGCCAGTGAACGGAAATTCCGGTAGGAAGATATGTAAAAATTGTATTAATAATGAAGTAGATCAGGATACCGAAGAAAGCACCGGAGAATTTACCTTCACCACCAGACAATTTAACACCGCCGATGGCGCACATGGCGATTGCGTAGGTTTCATAAATATTACCTGCACTCAGAGTTGCGCTGCCGCTGCTGGATGCCAGCAGAACACCGGAAAATGCTGCGATCAGGCCGGACAGTACAAATGCTTTGATCTTGATGCTGTCAACGTCAATACCCATCATACGAGCTGCTTCACAGTTACCGCCTACTGCGTAGATACCCATACCAAACTTGGTATATTTTGCAATATACATACATAAGAAGGTCAGGATAAACAGAATCGGTACCAGAATGGAAATACCGGCTTTGATTCCCAGGAAGCCTTTCAGGAATTTGGCACTTGCAAATGTCATGATACCATCGGGAATATCAACGGATTTCTTTGCAATGATCAGGATCAGACCTCTCAGTGCAAACATCATGGCCAGGGAAGCAATCCATGAGGAAATTCTCATTTTGGTAACCATGAAACCGATCATATAACCGGAGATTACACCTGTCAGAAGGCCGGCGATGATACCCAGTACAGGATTGATCTGTCCAACAGTACCCATTACAACACCACTTAAAGCAAATACCGCACCAACGGAAAGGTCGATTTCAGCGCAGAGGATAACAAATGTCATACCAATTGCCAGGAAACCGCCGTTTTTCGCTGCTTTCAGCAGGATGTTTACCATATTTGTAGCTGTAAGGAAATTTTTATCCTGAAATACAATACTTGCAACAACGACCAAAAGTAAAAATGCTAAGATCGTACTTCTGGAATAGAATGAATTATAGAATTTCTTTATTGTTTTCATACTCTCTTAACCTCCTACTTTGCTTGTTCTCTCTGGATAAATACTGCAAATACGATAATGATCGCCTTGAATACCTGAGCATATTCATCGGGGATATTATTCATAACGCAGGTCAGGGTAATCATCTGCATGATCAGCGCACCAATGACAGTTCCAAGTACATGTGCTTTACCGCCTGTCATGGGAGTTCCGCCGATAACTACTGCAGCGATGGCATCCAGCTCTGCCAGCTGTCCGAGGGAGCTGCCGGCTGCAACGGTAACCTTTGCTGCCTGGAAAATACCTGCAAATGCAGCCAGGAAGGAACTGAGACCGTATACGATCATTAAAGTTTTTGCAGCGTTAATACCTGCAAGGGAACTGGACTTAATGCTGTCACCAACTGCCTGAACCTGGTGTCCGAAAACAGTCTTTTCTGCAAGAATCCATACTACTACAACAGCAAGTACAATGGGAATGATCTGCACGGGGATCACGCCGCCGATTTTATAGGAGCCCCACAGTGCCAGCTGGTCACCGACAGCACCCAGTTTGTTGAAATAGATATCACGGCCGCCGCAGAGTACCTGAGCAACACCACGGATAGCCAGCTGCATACCAAGTGTGATAACCATGGCCTGCAATTTTAATTTACCAACGAAGAAACCGCTGACGCATCCGACTAAAACAGATGCCAGTACAGATAATAACATGGCAGGGATCAGTCCCATGCTGGTCATATACTGTGCGGTCATAACACCTGCTAAAGCCATAACAGAACCAACTGCGATATCAATACCGCCCGTGGAAATAACCAGGGTCATACCCATACCACAGAGAATTGTAGGGCAGATCTGAGTGATAATGTTATTTAAGTTACCGATTTTGAAGAAATTTGGTGTAAATAAAGAGTTAAACACTATGAAAAACAGCAGCATCGCAATGGCACTGTATTTCTGAATCAAAGCCATTTTATCTTGTTTTGTCTTAGTCATGCTTCTTTCCCTCACTTTCACTACCTTTAGCAATCAGTTCCATGATCTTGTTCTGGTTGATGTCCTTGTCGATGACTTCGCCAACAGCTCGGCCATCTCTCATTACAACGACTCTGTCGCAGTTTCTTTCCAGTTCTGCGATTTCAGAAGAAATCATGAGAATGGAAATACCCATATCGGAAAGTTCCTGGATCAGTACTTCGATTTCGGCTTTTGCGCCTACGTCGATACCACGGGTAGGTTCGTCCAGGATCATTAACTTGGGATTCATGCACATCCATCTTGCCAGCAGTACCTTCTGCTGGTTGCCGCCGCTCAGATTGCAGATCTGCTGTTCGGGAGAGGGAGTTTTAATCTTCAAACGTTCAATATAATTTTTCGCAATTTCGTCCTGACGTTTGGCATCTACAAAACCGCCTTTCTGCAGTTTGGGCAGTAATGCGATGGTCATATTTTCTTTTACGGATAAGTGAGGGATGATACCTTCTACTTTACGGTCTTCTGTACAGAATCCCATACCTTTATTGATGGCATCGGCAGGTTTTTTGATGCGGGCAGGTTCTCCCCACCAGAATACCTCCCCTTCATCGGGCATACGTGATCCGAACAGTACCTGTGCCAGTTCGCTTCGGCCGGAACCCAGCAGACCAGCCAGACCAAGGATTTCACCCTTTTTGATCTCAACATCGATTCCGTTCAGCCTCATGCCCTGACGGATGCCCTTCATTTCAACGGCCTTTTCTGCATCGGCAAAGTTATAGCCTGTCTTGCTGCGTTCCAGAGTAACAGTATCTTTACCGACCATTAAGGAGATCAGACGGAACTGATCCAGTTCGTCAATATCATAATCACCAACGTATTCACCATCTTTGAATACGGTAAGTCTGTCAACGATTTCAAAGATTTCATCCAGCTTATGGCTGATGAAGATTACGCTGATGCCTTTTTCTTTTAACTGTCTGATAATACGGAATAATACCTGTACTTCCTTTTTATCCAGGGAAGAGGTGGGCTCATCCATGATTACCAGTTTTGCGTTGATGCTGACTGCTCTGGCGATCGCAACCATCTGCTGAATAGCGGTGGAGAAGTTGCTCAGAGGCTTTGTAACATCAATATCAATACCCAGATCTTTCAGAATACGTTCTGCTTCTGAGATCATTTTTTTACGGTCCACTGCGCCGAAACGGGTTTTCGGTTCACGGCCCAGGAACAGATTTTCATAAACAGTCTGGAATAAAACCAGGTTTAATTCCTGATAAATAGTAGAAATACCTACTTCATTTGCTTCGATAGGAGTTTTGCAATCAATTTCTTTACCGTCGAAGATGATTGTTCCTCCATTTTTCTGATAAATACCGGTTAATACTTTGATCAGGGTAGATTTGCCGGCTCCGTTTTCGCCCATAAGGGAATGCACTTCGCCTTTATGTACTGTAAGATTTACACCTTTTAAAGCACGTACGCCAGGGAAAGTTTTCTCTAATCCTTTAATCTCCAGTAAAACTTCTGACATATGATGACTCCTTTCTGGCACTGAATTGTTACGATTTGGAATGACCAGTCGTGTTGGATAGCTAATAATTTGCCGGCAGCTGCATGAACGAGCGGCTCTCGTGCGGGAGAGGGAAATGTGCCTGAAGGTGATCTTCAGATACTTTCCGGGGACTGTAAATGCAGGTGCCGGCAAATGCGTGATATATTTTGGTGCGTGATAAATCTAATAGGACTCAGGTGGATTACCAGCTTGCGTGTTCTGTTAATTTACGTGAATCCTGTCAGATAAAAGGACTGCTGCAAAAATTATGAATGCTTGCTGAATTTATTCAATACAGTTCAGCCAAGGCTGAACTGTTACGATTTTGCATCCGTTGAACTTATTTTATAAGGTGATTTTTGCAGCAGCCCCTGTGGATTACGAATTGTTGTAACGGTTCAGTATCTGCTGAACGTTACGGTCTGTTCTTAAATCTGATATGAAAATCAAACGTATTTAACAATTGGATTTAAACTTGTTTGATTTTAGAATCCAACACTTACATCAACATTGTCTTTGGTGTAAAGAGTATCGGGATTTACGATAGCAGTTTCAACGTTTTCACCGTTGATCAGTTTGGTGATTGTTTCAACAACGATGGGTCCGAAGTAAGGTGTACATGTACAGGAAGCTAACTGTGTACCTGCTTCAACTGCTTCTAAAGCGGTCTTTGTTCCGTCGATACCAAGAGTCAGGATATCTTCGCCGGGTTTTAAGTTAGAAGCTTCGATTGCGTTCATGGCACCTTTTACCATGTCATCTGTTACTGCGAATACAGCGTCAATATTTTCTCCGCCCTGAGCCTGAAGGATGTTTTCCATAACAGCCTGTGCTTTGTCCATTAACCATTCGCCGTCCTGTTCAGCAACGATGGTGTATTTACTGGAGTCCAGAGCATCAACGAAGCCCTGCTGTCTGTCTGTGGATGTGGAAGAGTCATAACCACCGTTAATGATAACGATGTTGCCGCCATCGGGTAATGCTTCCATTAAAGCATTTGCACACTGTTCGCCTTCCCAAACGAAGTCGGAAGCGATTGCAGTTGTGTAGTGAGTACCAGCCTCACCGTTGATTGCACGGTCAACCAGGATAACGGGGATTTCAGATTCCATAGCTTCTTCTAATGCGCCCTGAAGACCATTGTCTTCCAGAGGAGCAACTACCAGGTAATCAACACCAGCAGCTACCAGGTCACGGATATCGGATTCCTGAGTAGCGATGTCGCCGCCTGCATCTTTTACGATGAAGCTTCCGCCTGCTTCTTCTACAGCTTCTTTGATACTGTCAGTTTCAGTTGTTCTCCAGGATGACTGGCTGTCGGTCTGAGAGAATCCTACGGTTTTACCTGCGAGAGCACCGCCTTCGCCGTTTGCTGCACCAGATTCATTTTCGCCAGAACCTGAGCCGCCGCATGCTGCTAATGAGAAAACCATTACGCCTGCAAGTAACATTGCTAATAATTTTTTCATGATTGAGTTCCTCCTTTGAACTTCTGTTTTTATTACAGTAATTATGATAACATTTTTAGACTTAAATGACAATAAAAATATTTTTTTCTACGTTTTTTCTACATTTTCTATAAATAACTTGCGGTATTTTTGTTTTTGATGTATAATTACTTCATAAAATATGTAATTTAATGCAATTCTATTACAAAGTTTATCAGAAATGTTGAAAGGAATGGTACTATGTCACAAAGAAAAAAACATAACATTCGAATCAGTCAGGACAGAAATATTAATCTTCACCTGGGCAATGCCGATCATCTTGAGCGAATTGCTAAAATCGGAAAAGCGATCTCTTCTCCGGCCCGTCTGGAGATCTTGAATATCCTGAAAAATACCCCTCGCTCTCTGCAGGAAATTGCATCGATTCTGGACATGCCCCTGTCCTCCACAGCGCTTAATATTAAGACATTGGAAGAAGCAGGACTTGTGGTTACAGAGAACCAGCCCGGAAGCCGCGGTTCCATGCGCGTATGTGTATGCAGTTTCAATTCCTTTTGTCTGACTCTATTTAATGCCGATGTCAATGCAGTGGATAAAACTGTCTTTCTGGAAATGCCCATTGGAAATTATTTTGACTGCAAGATTTCTCCCACCTGCGGAATTGCAGATGAAAATGGTGCAATTGGTGCATACGATTCAGAATACACCTTTTATTCTCCTGAAAGGACGAAGGCGCAGCTGATCTGGTTCACAAAAGGATATCTGGAATATCGTTTTCCCAATATCTCCAACAGAATCATGCCGGTACAGGAAATTTCGTTCAGCATGGAATTATGTTCTGAATCTGCAGGATTCATGGAAAACTGGCCTTCTGATATTACCGTTTCAATAAATGGGGTAGAAACCGTCACTTATTTAAGTCCCGGTGATTTTGGTGCAAGACATGGAAAACTGACCCCGGAAATCTGGCTCAGCGGTTCCACACAATATGGACTCTTAAAAACATTTTCTGTGAAAAAAGATGGATGTTATCTGGACGGACAGCTGCAGAATACCAATGCCACCATAGAAGACCTGCATTTAGCGGATTCGCCATTTATATCACTGCGGATTGAAGTAAAAGAAGACGCAGAATATGTGGGAGGCGTGAATATTTTCGGACGAAAATTTGGAGACTATCCTCAGGATATTATTATGAATATCACATATTCAGACTTTGGAGACAGATGATTTAAAGAAGGAGAAAACAAGTAAAAAGCCGACAGATAAAATGGAAGAGAAGAAAGAAGAAGAAAGATAGCAGAGAAAAAATAGAAAATAAAAGATAAAAGAGAAAAGAGAAAAGCACCAACCCCCAGCTCTTGCGTCTGAAAATTGATGCTTTTTAATGCACCTTCAGGGGCTCGAACCCTGGACACCCTGATTAAGAGTCAGGTGCTCTACCAACTGAGCTAAAGGTGCATCTGCATATGTCAAAATTTGTTGTAATTATTGTAGGTTTATACTAACATAAGGACTTTTAAAAATCAAGGCTTTATTCATGATTCATTCACATTTTGTTAATAATTGTGAAAATAAAATAAAAAAATAAAAACTTTTGGACAAAATAGCAGAGGGAAAAGGGGCGTTTTGCGGAATTTTAGGGCGTGTTCGAAAAATGTTTTGCAGAACATTCGTAAAAAAAGAAAAGCACCAGTCAAAGACTGATGCTTTTTCGTGCACCTTCAGGGGCTCGAACCCTGGACACCCTGATTAAGAGTCAGGTGCTCTACCAACTGAGCTAAAGGTGCATTTCTTTGTTGTTTCTCTCACAACGATGAATAGTATAATACAGGACGTTAAAAAAGTCAAGCATATTTTTGAAAAAAATATATTTTTTTCAAAAATAGTAACAGTTCAGCCTTGGCTGAACTGTCTTGAATAAATTCAGCAAGCATTCATAATTTTCTTCGAAAATTATTCATTTGGCTAAACGCCAAATACGATTTTCTGTCCAAAGTACCGTTTACAAGCAAGCTTGACACGGTATTTTGAACAAAAATCATGCTTGGCTGAATAGTTACACAAAGATTACAAACAGATGGTTGCAGGGATTAAAAATAATGGCTATAATTTAAACGACGGCTGTTTGGCTGCAGATAGCGGAAGTGAAGCGAACGGAAATTAACAGAAGTGAAACGTAAATCCGGTATGAGCAGTTCCAACAGATTACATTACAACAAGGGCAGAAAGGTTTGGTTTTTTACATGGATGATCAAAAAGAGCGCAATGGCGAGAAGTATGTGGAAGGTCGTGCAGACTGGACAAAGAAAGGACGATTTGGGAAGCCGTTGTACTTTATTACAGACAGCAAATATTATACGATCAGTATTTATACGGTGATTACGGTGCTGATCTGTTCCGTCATTGTGCGGGCAATTTTTATGTGGGAGTCTACCAGCTACGGAGTACAGATGCTTTTAAATTGGGCATTCCCTTATTTGATGGGAATTTTTCTGGCGTGTCTGCTGTATCCGATGGTTCGTTTTTTTGAAAAATATATGGCTCGTATTTTGCCGGAAAAATATAATTGCAAATTAGGCAGAGGTTTATCGATTCTGCTCACGTATATTACATTTATAGGTGTGATCGTGCTGGTGATCGGCGTTATTATCCCTCAGGTATGGAGGAGCATTCTCGACCTGGCAGTTATTGTGCCGTACTGGTATCGAAAATTTATTGGTATGCTGGAGTATTTGAATAAAAGTACACCAGAGCTGGATTTTGCGTTTATTACTCAAAAACTGGAAGAAATCGGAACTTCATTTTTTACAGGTACCAATATTCAGCAGCAGCTGCAGGAGATTGTAACAACGGTTGTATCTACTTCTGTATCGGTTGTATCCGTTTTTCTGGATGTTATCATTGCATTGATGATCTCTGTTTATCTGCTGATCGATCTGAAACGGATCAGAAGGACAACCAGAAAAGTACTGAATGCGTTTGTCTCCGAGGAGATGACCCAGAAGATTGCGGATGTGTCCAGTGAATGTTATGAAATCTTTTCCAGCTTTGTTTCAGGAAAGATGGTAGACTCTCTGATCATCGGTATTTTATGTTTCATTGCCATGAGTCTGCTGAAACTGCCTTATGCGCTGGTCATCAGTGTGGTAGTTGGCGTAACCAATATGATTCCGTATTTTGGTCCCTTTATCGGTGCCGTTCCCGGCGCATTTATCCTGCTGATGGTATCCCCGGTGAAGATGCTGATCTACCTGATCCTAATTCTGGTGCTGCAGCAGTTTGACGGTCTGTACCTGGGTCCCAAGATTTTAGGCGATTCCACCGGACTTCGCCCCGCATGGATTATTTTCTCCGTATCCGCAGGCGGTGCCGTAGCAGGTGTTCTTGGCATGTTTATCGGTGTACCCGTGGTGGCAGTCATCGGTCATCTGATCAATATCTGGATTGAGTATCGTTTGAAGAAAAAACATGCTCTGGCAGAGAAAAATGCTGTTATGGAAGAAGAAGCGGCAGCTGCGGCAGATGAGATGGCAGTTTTGGAAAAAAACGAAGCTGTTACAGCTGCGGCGATGGAAGAGAAAGAAGAATAAGATAATCAAAAAGGTTTGATATGATAAGTGAAAAAGAGGACTGAACTCTGAATTGGGAGATCGGTCCTCTTTTTTGGGAAACAGATTGTATGAAATTCGTTTATTTATGGGGAAAAGTTTCAAGCTCAACTGGTGCTTCTTCTATAATATATGCAGGTGTATTGATGTAATAGTAATAAGCAACACCAAATGATATAGAACATACAAGAAGAATGCTTACTATTAAGGTCAGTATTACAAATCTGATTTTTTGCAGTTGAGTTTTACTTGGCGATTCATCAATATAATAATCTGCAATTTCCTGGGGAGTACCAAATCCAGCAATTAGAGAATCATAATCTGTAATTTGATGATCATGTACATAATCCTGCATTCCTTTTTGGATGAGGGATAATATATTTTTTCGGTTGTTAGTTTTTAACGGTAGATATTTTTTTACTTCTTTCATGTATTTATTTTCAAATTTATTCATCATTATTTTACTCATCGGCTTCTCCTAAAATGTTAGCTATGCTGGAAGTAAGCATACGGTATTCTTTCATACACTGCTGAAAATAAGTTTTACCAGATTCTTCAAGATGATAGTATACTCTGGATCTGCGTTTTACTAATTCTACACGTTCAGAAATATATCCTGCTTGAGACAGACGATATAGAATTGGATATAATGAGCCTTCTGAAACAGTATAAATATGGTTACTTTTTTCAGCAAGGGTTTGAGAAATTTGATATCCATACATATCCTGCTCATTTAACAAGGCAAGTACCAGCAATTCATTTGTTCCCTTTTTTACATTATCTTTAAACGCCATAAGTCCTCCTTATCTATGATATTAATATAACATAAATAAAAATAAAAACAAATACCTTGCATAACGAAACATAATGTTGACAAAATTATTTGAATATGTTAAACTGAAAACAACTAGAAGAATAGAGAGTATATACTTTTAACAGAAGGGAATGATTCCAATGGGCGCATTTCAGAATTTATTCAAGATGAATGTGTTTTTATTAATGTTTTCGTTGCCGTGCGGATATTTTCCTATTCAATACTATGTAACAATTACAGAGTCAATAGTACATAATAATGATATAAGACTTTTAAGATATTGTTTGCTTATAATACCTGTGTTCATTGTATTTATACGTGCTTTTGAAAATGTGCTGGGGGATATTGTAAAAAATATATATATCATTTCGATAAGCGGCATTATTTTAATTGCGTTCTTTGTTGCTAAATATTCTTTAGAAAACATAATTCTTGATCTGTCCGGATTCTGTTTTCATGTATGTAGTCGTGGAATTGTTAATAGTTTAGGAGCGTTTTTTATTTTTGTTTCTTCTGATTATAAAAAAACAAGGGAGATTGTAGAAACGAAAAAATATGCGAATAAGTTGATTTTGTTTATTGGAGCTATTCTCATTGCTTTAGGTTTTTTTCAATCGGATTTAAATTGGCGTTGGATTTTTGTGTTAGCCTTGAATGGAATTGGTTTGATGATCGGATTAAACCATAATAAAATCAAAACTACGGAATAATCATCGGAGCTGCTAGAAGAAAGGGGTAACAAAAGAATGATGCATATGAACGAAGCTTTATTTCTGGATACATTGTTAACGTATGTTAACATATGTTTGGTGGTTGTACCGGTAGCAGCCATTCTTATTGCGATTCTTTTTATTATTAAGAAAAGGAAGTGAACCATTTGAAAAAGGGTATAGCTATTTTATTATTGATGATGGTACTGTTTCTTCAAGGCTGTAGTATAAAAAATGATGCAGATAAAGAAACATTTCTTTCTATTCCTGAGTATAATGAAAAGTATTCTTCAGAATCTTCTGTGTTAGGTGAGTAGAGTGTGTTAAAAAATCATTCAGATATACTCTGGAAATATAAGCCCGGATCCCTGAAAATGGTTTCCGGGCTTGTTTTGGCTTTTACAAATAATCTTACTGAACCGGATGCAGGTTCTTCAGAGAGATATCCAGAATCGGTGCGGAGTGTGTCAGTGCGCCGCTGGAAACATAGTCTACGCCCAGGTCTTTGAGACGGCTGATGCTTTCGCGGGTGACATTACCGGAGATTTCGATTTCTGCCCGTTTGTCGATGATGGCGATGGCTTCTTTCATTACTTCATTGGTCATGTTGTCCAACATGATGATATCAGCACCGGCTTCTACGGCCTCTCTTACCATATCCAGATTTTCTACTTCTACTTCAATTTTACGTACAAAAGGTGCGTATTCTTTTGCCATGCGGATGGCTTCTTTTACGCCGCCTGCAGCACCGATATGATTGTCCTTTAACAGTACACCGTCGGTCAGGTTGTAGCGATGGTTGTTGCCGCCGCCTACGCGAACCGCATATTTTTCGAAAATACGGTTATTGGGAGTGGTTTTTCTGGTGTCCAGAAGTTTGATACCGCTGCCTTTTAACAGCTCTGCGGTGGCATGGGTATAGGTTGCGATACCGCTCATGCGCTGCAGGTAGTTGAGTGCGGTACGTTCACCGGATAAAAGCACGCGGATATCGCCGCGGACCTTTGCCATAAGGTCGCCGGGTTTTACGGCATCACCGTCTTTTACAAAAAAGGTGATTTCTGTCTTGTCATCCAGCAGTTCAAATACTCTGGCAAATACCTGCAGTCCGCAGATAATGCCGTCTTCTTTGCAGATCAGGTCCACTTCACCCATCTGCGCGCAGGGCATAACGGAGTTTGTGGTCACATCTTCGCTGGTAATATCTTCTTTTAAAGCGCTTAAAAGGTAAGGATCTACATTTAATTTTAAGGTAATCGGATCGTACATCATTGTCTGTTCAGCCTTTCTATTTCATTTAATACCATTTCTTTATACTGTGCCTTCAGCGCAGCGCCGTCCTCATACGGTTCCAGAGAAATTTGTTTCGCAAGGGCATCATTTCGTGTGGTCTGGTCAAACTGTTCCGTCATCTTTTTGGCTGCCCGTTTGGCAAATACCAGACTTTCCAGCAGGGAATTGCTGGCCAGGCGGTTCTTGCCATGAACACCGTTGCAGGCATTTTCACCGATGGCGTAAAGCTGTTTCATGGAAGTATGGCTGTCCATATTGACCTTGATACCGCCCATAAAATAATGCTGGGCAGGAACTACGGGGATGCATTCGGAAAATACATCGTATCCCTGTTCTTTGCAGTGGGCAACAATATTGGGAAAATGTTCTTTTAATTCCTTTCGGGGAATGGGTTCCATGGAAAGCCAGACATAAGGAGTCTGATCCTTTTCCATCTGTTCATGGATTTTTTTGGTAAGTACATCACGGGGCAGCAGTTCGTTGACAAAACGCTCTTTCTTTGCATTGTAAAGAACCGCGCCTTCTCCGCGGACGGATTCGGAGATCAGAAATCTTCGGTCTTCCCTGTTGGGAGAGTATAAAGTGGTAGGATGAATCTGTACATAATTAATATTCTCCAGTTCAACTCCATGCTTCATGGCAACGGCAACTCCGTCCCCTGTCAGCTGGCGATAATTGGTGGAGTGTTCATAAAGTCCGCCGATTCCGCCGCAGGCCAGTACCGTATAATTGGCAGTAATGGTAGAAAGATTTCCTTCTGCATCCCGTACAACGGCACCATAGCAGGTGTTGTCCTCACACAGAATATCCAGCATGGAACAATGTTCCACAATCTGAATATTGGAACGTTTTTTTGCTTCTTCCAGCAGCGTACTGGTAATTTCCTTGCCGGTAATATCTTCGTGGAACAAAATTCGAAAATCAGAGTGTCCGCCTTCTCTTGTAAAGCTAAGAGAACCGTCCTCATTTCTCTGGAAATCCGCTCCATAGGAAATCAGATCCTCAATCACATTCTGAGAAGAACGGATCATGATATCCACTGCTTCCGGGTTATTTTCGTAATGTCCTGCGTGCATGGTATCCTCGTAAAAGGAATCATAATCGGCATCATTTTTCAGCATGCAGATACCGCCCTGGGCCAGGAAGGAATCACTGTGTTCTACGATTTCTTTGGTAATAATTAAAATATGTTTATCTTCCGGGAGCTGAAGTGCGCAGTAAAGACCGGCACATCCGCTTCCGATGATCAATATGTCTGTTTTCATAAATTCTCTCCTGATTGAGCAGTTGTTCAGCTATGTATGTTGATTTTTGCTGAACAGATACTCACAATATCATTGTGCCAGCTCCAGCATGCGCTGTAGAGGAAGTTTGGCCTGTTCCATAATGGAATCATCCAGCAGAATTTCCTCCTGTTTGTCCAGATTTTCCAGCACGTTAAGAACCTGTTCCAGAGTAGCCAGTTTCATATCCGGGCACACCTGACAGGGATTCAGTGCATAAAAATGCTTGTCCGGATTCTCTTTTTCCAGCTGGTAGAATACACCACATTCGGTTACGATGATAAATTCGCTGCTTTCGCTCTGGCCTGCATACTGGATAATACCAGCGGTACTTCCCGCATAATCAGCCAGCTCCAGAACCTCTTTGGAACACTCAGGGTGCATCAGCACCAGTGCTTCGGGATGTTCTTTCTTTGCCTGTAAAATACTTTCACGGGTAACACTCTGATGAATGGGGCAATATCCATTATGGAAGATAAAATCCTTTTCCGGAAGTTCGTTGGCAACCACACGTCCCAGGTTTTGATCCGGCACAAAATAAATTTCCTTCTGTTCCATTTTGGAAACAACTTTTACTGCATTGGATGAGGTTACGCATACGTCACATACCGCCTTTGTCTCTGCAGTAGAATTTACATAGCAGACAACACCTGCTTCCGGGTGTTCAGCCTTTACTTTTCGAACCTGTTCTGCATTGATCATACGTGCCATCTGGCAGTCAGCGTTCCGGTCTACCATATAAACATGTTTCTGGGGATTTAACAGTTTGGCGCTTTCACCCATAAAGAAAACGCCGGCAAACAGGATATTTTTCTGTGCCACCTGTGCAGCCTTTTTTGCCAGTGCGTAAGAATCACCAGTAAAATCGGCAATCGCCTGTACATCGCCCGGCACATAATAATGGGCCAGAATTACGACGTCTTTCTGCTCCTTCAGTTCACGAATTCTATCGTTTATATTCATAATAAGTCCTCCACTTCAATATCCACGCCCGCGCATGTCTGAAAAATTCAGGTATTCTGTATGTCTGATTTTAGACATACTCTAACGCCCAATTATAACACAGGAAAAAATAACTGACAAGACATATGTATAGGCAGGAGACGG
>JBGVFN010000132.1:0-8221 GCA_045121095.1 Lachnospiraceae bacterium
CACATCCAATGGTGTGGAAAGCTATGATGCTGCAGCCGAATTTACTACAGATGTTGCTGAAAATGGTACAAACTACGCTTCCACCAATGCAGATGAAAATGCCATTCATGTATACGAAGGGGCCAATGTTACATTAGAAAAGGCGTCTATTACCCGTGAATCGGATAACAGTACCGGTGGTGATAACTCCAGTTTTTATGGCGTTGGCGCAGCTGCTCTGGTTACAGATGGTACTATGACCATTTCGGACAGCACCATTAAAAGCTCTGCAGATGGCGGTGCAGGTGTATTTGCTTATGGAGACGGTACCGCTTATGTAGAAGATACTGTCATTGATACAACAGAAGACACTTCCGGTGGTATTCATGTAGCGGGAGGCGGCACTTTATATGCCTGGGATCTGACCGTGAATACGGAGGGTGAATCATCTGCTGCGATCCGTTCGGACCGGGGCAGCGGTACTATGGTGGTGGATGGGGGCTCTTATACCTCCAGCGGCGTAGGCTCTCCTGCCGTCTACAGCACTGCGGATATTACCATAAATAATGCAAAACTTACTGCCAACGGCTCGGAAGCAAGCTGTATTGAAGGTTTGAATACCATTCGTCTGTTTAACTGTGACCTGAGCGGAAATATGAGTGATCTGGAGCAGGATGACAGCACATGGAATGTAATTTTATATCAGAGCATGTCCGGTGACTCTGAAGTCGGCAACAGTACTTTTGAGATGGTTGGCGGCAGTCTGACAGCTCATAATGGCGGTATGTTCTATACCACCAACACAGAATCAACCTTTGTTCTGTCAGATGTGGATATTACTTATGCGAAAGACAATGATTTCTTCCTGAAATGTACCGGCAACAGCAATCAGCGCGGCTGGGGAACTGCAGGAAATAATGGGGCAGATTGTCATTTTACTGCCATTGATCAGGCAATGGAAGGGGATATCCTCTGGGATTCCATCAGTCAGCTGGATTTCTATGTTCTGGACAATAGCACACTTACAGGCGCTGTGCTTCAGGATGAATCCAATGCAGGTGATGGTGGTGAAGGCTATGCTGCTTTGTATATCGATAAAAACAGTACCTGGACGGTTACCGGCAACAGCACGCTGTCCACGCTTCATTGTGCAGGTAAAATTGTGGATGCAGATGGTAATGCAGTTACAATTACCGGTACCGATGGCACTGTTTATGTAAACGGTGACAGTTCCTATACCATTACCGTGGATTCTTATGATAATACGGTGGATACTTCTGCGGCCTCTAGTGTTGACAATTGGAGTGATTTTGCGGTAGAAAGACCATAATACCCTCTCTATATAAGTGCTCAAACAAAAACCAGTGTCACCCATTTTGCGAAATGGACGGCACTGGTTTTTGTGTTATCTTCTGCATGAATAATTATTATATTGATATATTAGTATATTAGTATATTAGTGTATTGGTGTATTAGTGTATTGGTATATTAGTCCAAATCTGCTCCATTTGTCCGAATGACCTTCTGATACCAGTAGAAAGAATCCTTACGATACCGATCCAGTGTTTTCAGATCAAATTCATCTCTGTCCACATAAATAAATCCATAACGTTTCCGGATTCCTTCATGGGTGGACACCAGGTCAATGGCAGACCAGGGACAATAGCCCATCATTTCCACATTGTCGGTAATTGCTTCCTGAATCATCTGAATATGCTGGCGCAGATAATTAATACGGTAAGTATCATGAATCTTACCATCTTCTGTCAGCGTATCATAGGCACCAAGACCATTTTCGGTAACAATCATGGGCAGATGATAGCGGGAATAGATTTCACGCATGGTGTTGCGGAAGCCCAGAGGGTCAATTTCCCAGTTAAATTCTGTTACAGGCAGATGGGGATTGGGACAGCACTCGTAAACGCCGGGAACTTTGGCAGACTGCTGCTCTCCGGATGCGCAGCCATCGGCATCTGTCTGTGTGCTGGCTTCTACGGTCATGGTATTGTAGTAATTGAAACCGATAAAGTCCGGATGACCATTTTTCAGAGATTCTTCATCGCCCGGCGCAAATTCGGGGCAGGCGTCGTATTCTTCCAGATAAGACCATACCAGATTGTTGTATTTGCCGTATACAGCCATATCCAGATACAGCCAGTTTCGAATGGCATTGGCATTCTGTGCAGCTGTGATATCTTCCGGTTTGCAGGATGCGGGATAAGCTAAAGCGATATTGGGTGCGGGGCCGATCTTCGCATGGGGAAGCATTTTATGACACAATTCCATAACTTTTGCCTGTGCCACCAGCATATGATGATTCTGCTGATAAATTTCTTTCAGTTCGTTGGTACAGCCTTCGGGAATATAAAGCGTGCCAATTACAGGGCCTACCAGCGTCAGCATATTCTGTTCATTGATGGTCAGCCAGTATTTAACCCGGTCACCAAAGTTCTCAAACATTACTTTTGCAAAATTCACAAACCAGTCTACAGATTCACGATTCCCCCAGGAGCCTCGTTTGTCCAGCGCTGCAGGCATATCAAAATGGAACATGGTTACCAGCGGTTCTATGCCGTATTTCAGACATTCATCGATCAGGCTATTGTAATACTGGATTCCCAGAGGATTTACAGCACCAGTTCCTTCGGGAATAATACGGGACCAGGAAACGGAAAAACGATATACTTTAAAGCCCATCTCCGCCATTAATTTAATATCTTCTTTGTAACGATGGTACTGATCTGCACATACATCCAGCTCAGAAGTTCCCGCAGGCACGGTTTTTACATCCTGGCAAGACGGTCCCTTGCCATCAGTCAGATTGGTGCCCTCTACCTGATATGCAGAAGTCGATGCGCCCCACAGAAAGTTCTCGGGAAATGGTTTTAATTTCTTATGGTACATATGAAATCCTGCTGCCCAAACATATGTAAAAAGGGATATGTTTTCAGCAGCTTCTCCTTTCTTCATTTTTTAAAAATAATTACTCAAAATATGCTTTCAGTATATCTCCTATTAGGAGAGAAAGTCAATGACGACCTGTTACGATTTTTATATTTACAAACCGATGCTGGATCACAGGAAATTTTTCCTTTTCGAAAGAGGTATTTTCCGTTATAATAAAATGAGTGTCTAAGCGGAATACTACCCTTTCCGTTTACAAAAGTGTAAGAATCTGAAAATTACGTAACAGTTCAGCAGAAGGCGGACTGTGAAAATAGGAAACAATTACGAAATAAGAAACAATTACGAATGATCTGAAAAGGAGAATTACGAAATATGAACGTATTTGATATTCTGGGACCGGTTATGATCGGTCCTTCCAGCTCCCATACGGCCGGAGCTGCACGTATCGGACGGATAACCCGGAAACTTCTGGGTTCTGAACCGATTCGTGCAGAGATTCTGCTGCATGGTTCCTTTGCAAAGACCTACAAAGGACATGGTACCGATAAAGCCCTGATCGCTGGTATTATGGGAATGGAGACCAATGACTCACGTATCCGGCATGCACCGGAAATTGCAAAAGAACGGGGTCTGCAGGTAACAATTACCACCGGTGAGATTGATGGTGCCCATCCCAATACGTCACAGATTACATTAACTGACGCAGAGGGAAAACAGGTTTCTCTTCTGGGCAGCAGTATCGGCGGCGGTAATATTCTGGTCACCCAGGTAAATGGTATGGCGGTTCATATTACCGGTCAGCAGACAACCCTCATCGTCCTGCATCAGGATGTACCTGGTACAATTGCTGCGGTAACAGAAGTCACGGCAGACGCCGGTGCCAACATCTGTAATTTCCGTCTTTCCCGTCTGAAAAAAGGGGGACTGGCCGTTATGACCATTGAAGTAGACGGAAATTTTGGACAGGAGCTGAATGACAAAATTTGTGAACTGCCCAATATTCACACCAGTATCCTGCTGCAGCCCATTTAAATGAATTTTACGAAAAATCCCATTCGTTTTAGCTGATGGGGAATATGAGTTTATAAAAGAAAGGAATTTTTTATGAATCCTGATTTTAATTATAATAGTCTGGAATCTCTGATTCTGGCCGCGGAAATGAGCGGCCAATCTGTTTCTGCGCTGGTTTTAAAACAGCAGGCAGAGCAGATGGAACTGTCAGAGAAAGATGTATATTGCCGTATGCAAAGCAATTATCAGGTTATGAAGGACTGTATTGAGCCCGGTTGTGATCCGGATTTGCGCAGTACCAGCGGTCTTACTGGCGGAAGTGCTTATAAAATGAACCAGATGTCTAAAAGTGGAAAAAGTCTGACGGGTTCTTTGGTTTCCGGTGCTTTGTACCGCGCATTGGCTGTATCCGAATTAAATGCTGCCATGGGCCGTATTGTTGCTGCCCCCACTGCCGGAAGCTGCGGCATTCTCCCTGCGGCGGTTATTACCATGCAGGAAGAGCAGGATTTATCCGAACAGGATTGTATTATGGCGTTGTTTACTGCATCGGCTGTTGGTATGGTGATTGCCAACAATGCCAGTCTTGCTGGTGCGGAAGGCGGCTGTCAGGCCGAATGTGGCTCCGCTGCTGCTATGGCTGCCGCTGCCATCACAGAATTAGCCGGCGGCACTCCCCGAATGATTTCCCATGCCGTAGCCATTGCGTTAAAAAATGTTCTGGGGCTGGTTTGTGATCCGGTAGCAGGTCTGGTGGAAATCCCCTGCATCAAACGAAATGCCTCCGGTGTGGCAGGTGCTTTTGTGGCTGCTGAGCTGGCCCTGGCTGGAATCGAAAGCGCCATTCCTGCCGATGAGGTTATTCTCACCATGAAACGCGTAGGTGATGTTATGTCCTCTACTTTAAAAGAAACAGCAGAAGGCGGACTGGCAGCCACCCCCACAGGGAGAAAACTCCATGAGCAGGTATTTGGTCCGGAAAATGGAACTGAAGATACCGATCACACGGTAAATATGGAAGGTTGTTCCATGTGTGGTGGATGTAACAGCTGATACATTACAGATATTAAGAAAAGCATAACCATTCAACAAACGCTGAACGGTTGTATGGTATAAAAGAGGTAAATATGGAAGAACAAGAACAGAAACACAAACGTCGTGTTCGCTATAAAGGAACACATCCCAGAAATTTTAATGAAAAATACAAAGAATTACAGCCGGAAAAGTATTCAGATACCATTGAAAAGGTCATTCGTAAAGGAAGCACTCCTGCAGGTATGCATATCTCCATTTGTGTAAAGGAAATTTTGGATTTTCTTCAGATTCAGCCCGGTCAGAAGGGATTGGATGCCACTTTGGGTTATGGCGGACACAGTCAGGAAATGTTAAAATGTCTGAATGGACAGGGGCATCTTTATGGATTGGATGTGGATCCCATTGAAATTGTAAAGACAAAAGCCCGTCTGGAGTCTCTGGGTTATGGACCGGATATTTTAACAGTTATTCAGCAGAATTTTGCTGATATTGATCTGGTGGCCGAGGAACACGGTCCTTTTGATTTTATTTTGGCCGATCTGGGCGTTTCCTCCATGCAGATTGATAATCCGGAGCGGGGATTTTCTTATAAATTTGAAGGCCCTCTTGATCTGCGTCTGAATCCACAGAAAGGCGTATCAGCTGCAGAGCGGCTGAAAGAAGTCACTCGAGAAGAGCTGGAAGGTATGCTGATTGAAAACTCCGATGAACCTTATGCAAAGGAACTTTCAAGGGCGATCGCTTCCCGGATTCGAAAAGGTCAGGCAATCGCTACCACCACCGACCTTCAGAAAGTGATTGAGGAAACTCTGGCATTTCTGCCGGAAGATATTCGAAAAGAAACCATCAAAAAATCCTGTCAGAGAACCTTCCAGGCACTGCGTATTGACGTAAACAGTGAATTTGAGGTACTGGAAGCATTTCTGGAAAAACTGCCTCACGTACTCGCCAGCGGCGGCCGGGTCGCTATCCTGACCTTCCATTCCGGGGAAGACCGCATGGTGAAGAAATCTTTTAAACGTTTTTATAAAGAGGGATTGTATCAAGAAATCGCAACGGATGTAATCCGTCCCTCCGCGGAGGAATGCAGTCGAAACAGCCGCGCACGTTCTACGAAAATGCGGTGGGCGATTAAAGCCTGAATTAAGGCCTGAAATGAAAAAAGCTATCCAGATTCCTGTCCGGATAGCTTTTTTCATTTTGCCAGCAAAAAATTGGTAAATTAGTAAAAATATTAGTAAAAATGAATAGGAATTGATTACATCCCCATATTTCGCAGGTAGAAAACAGCTCCTACCAGAATAATACCTGCCAGAATCAATATGACCACTTTTTTATTCTGATCCATCTATTCAAAAATTCCTTTCTATATGTACTGAATTTCTATATATACGGAAAGATATGTGTACTATTATATACACGTATATATCTAAAATTTTAACAGCAGTTTATAATTTAAGCAGCTTACAGCTCAGCCTGAATTTCCGTAATCGGAAGAACCGGCTCCGGCTGCTCCTCATGTTCCCCGATCATTTTCTCCATCCAGATCATATCATGCCATTTCCCAAGTTTATAGCCGCATTTGGTAAAATGTGCTACCTGGCGATATCCCTGCTTTTCGTGAAAAGAAATACTGTCCGGATTCGGATAGGTGATGCAGGCATTGAGATTTAAAATATGCTGCTTTTTCAGAAGTTCTTCCAGCGCCTGATACAGTTTCTTACCAATCCCTTTTCCGTGCTCGTTTTCTTTGACGTAAATGCTGGTTTCAATTGCCCAGCCATAGGCAGCACGTCCTTTAAAAGCACCTGCATAGGCATATCCTACAATGGCATTGTTTTCTTGAACGGCCACCAGATACGGATATTTTTCCAGTGTATGGCGGATTCTTTCACGGAATTCTTCCAGGGAAGGTACTTCGTATTCGAAAGTGATGGCTGTGTTTTTTACATAAGGCGCATAAATATCCAGCAGAGCCGGCGCGTCTTCCACCGTTGCCATACGTACTTGAATTTCCGGAGTTTTTATATTTTTCATATATTTCTGTACAATCTGCTCCATCTGCTCCCATTTTTGTTCCATATCGGCCACCAGTTTAAACTGGGTCCGGCATCGATCCAGATTCTGATTTTCGCGATGCGTCTTAAAATAAGTATCACCCTGAAGGTAATCTGTTAGAAAGCGCATGCCGCATTCATAAGTCATCATTTTGGCCCCCATGGGGAGCAGAGATACCTCCAGATCGGTCAGTTTGCCGCCGCATCCTTCCAGATATCCTCTGGTGTACAGTTCAAATAGATTCAGGTCGCAGGATACTTTGGAAAGGTCCTGTTCATCTTCTGCTGCGGTGCTCGCACCAAATCGAATGGAATCACCAAAATCATTCATGGCAAATCCGGGCATAACCGTATCCAGATCGATTACACAAATGGCGCGTCCGGTTTCATCATCAATCATAACATTGTTCAGTTTGGTGTCATTATGCGTTACACGCAGAGGCAGCTGTCCCTCTTTTTGCAAATCGCCGAATGTATGCGCGACGTTTTCACGATCCAGTACAAACTGGATTTCTTTTTTTACCCCCTGAGCACGTCCGCATACATCGGCTTCTACTGCCCTTTTGAAAGTCTCCAGCCGGGCAGCTGTATCATGAAATCCCACGATGGTCTCGTGGAGTGTTTCTGCGGGATAATCGGCCAGCAGGCATTGAAAACGGCCAAAAGCTACGGCACTCTGGTAAAAATCTTCTGGTTTTTCTACCTGGTCATAACAGGACGCCCCTTCAATAAAATCAAATACACGCCAGTAATTTCCCTCTGCATCTGTATAGAGCGGCTTTCCTTCCCGGGTCAGATGCAGATTGAGTGTTTCCCGGTCCGGATTTCCATGATAATCTATAATTTTTTTTCGTAAAAATGCAGTTACCCCCTGAATATTTTCCATAACCTCCGCAGGCTTTGGAAACACATCATGATTGATCCGCTGTAAAATCAGCTTTTTTTGTGTTTCATCTGCCATCTGAAACTGAAGCAGATAGGTATCGTTAATATGGCCGCTTCCATAGAGCATACTCTGAACCAGCGTACCTTCAAAACAAAACTGCTTGATCACCTCATCTATTTCTGTACAGATTCGTTTTTCCATTGGTGATTCCTCCCACAAATATTACATTTATACTCAGAAATCCGAGTCAAGTCAATTGTACCTAATTACCCGTCTTTTCACAAGTTATCTTTCTCTTCCATAGGACTTGGCATACAAATGCTTAACCTTTTCAAATAGATCAATA
>JBGVFN010000133.1:0-10786 GCA_045121095.1 Lachnospiraceae bacterium
ATACCACAAATATTCATTCCTGCCTGACAAAATGGTACACCACACTCCATACAGCGTGCGCCCTGAAGCTGCTGCTCTTCTTTTGACAAATGCTCATGGAACTCATTAAAGTTTTTAATTCTTTTCTTTGGTTCTACTGCTTTGGATGTTACTCTTTTATAATCCATAAATCCTGTTGGTTTTCCCATAATTACCTCACAATCTGTCGCTTAGACGGCTTATCAATCCAATAAACTGATGCCTATTTTGTCTTCATATTTGCATAAAATGCTTCAATCTGTGCCTGTTCTGTGCTGAGTCCTTTTGCTTCCATATCTGCAAATGTCTTCAGCATACGTTCATAATCGTAAGGCATAATCTTCTTGAACTTGGGAAGATATTCACCAAAATTGTCCAGAATCTTCTTTGCTTTTTCGGAGTTTGTATAGGTTGCATGCTCCTGAATCAGACGTTTCAGTTCCAGAACATCGTATTTGGAAGTCACTTCCTCCATGGAAACCATGGATTTATTTAATTTACGGTATAAATCGCTCTTTTCATCCAGTACGTAAGCTACACCGCCGCTCATACCAGCTGCAAAGTTCTTGCCGGTGGATCCCAGAATGACTGCACGGCCGCCGGTCATGTATTCACATCCGTGGTCGCCAACGCCTTCTACAACTGCTGTTGCACCGGAGTTTCGAACGCAGAAACGTTCTCCGGCAACACCGTTAATGTAAGCAGTACCGCTGGTTGCACCGTAAAGAGCTACGTTACCCACAATAATATTGTCTTCTGCTTTGAATTTGGCGCCTCTGGGTGGATAAATCACCAGTTTTCCGCCGGAAAGGCCCTTTCCGAAGTAGTCATTGCTGTCACCTTCCACTTCCAGAGTCAGTCCTTTAGGGATAAATGCACCAAAGCTCTGTCCGCCGCTGCCGTTACATTTTACTGTAAAGGTATCTTCTTCCAGATTTTCCCCAAATTTCTTGGTGATTTCTGCACCGAAAATGGTACCGAAGGTACGGTCTACGGATCCTACATCCACCTCAATACCTCTCTTCTGGCCGCTTTCCAGAGCCGTTGCAAACTGTTTCATCAAAATGTTCATGTCCTTGGTCTTTTCCAGCTGGAAGTTATAGACATTTTTCTCATGATAACCAGCCAGCTTCATACCTGCATAAGGATTGTTGATGATACGGCTTAAATCCACCTTGCCAGCACGTTCGCTGTCAATGTTTGTTCTCTTCTTTAACAGGTCGGTACGGCCAATCAGTTCATCCACTGTGCGGATACCCAGTTTTGCCATGTATTCTCTCATTTCTTCTGCAATAAAATGCATGAAGTTTACTACATATTCCGGTTTGCCGCCAAATCTCTTGCGCAGCTCCGGATTCTGGGTTGCAATACCTACCGGGCAGGTGTCCAGATTGCAGACTCTCATCATCACACATCCCATGGTAATCAGAGGAGCAGTTGCAAAACCATATTCTTCTGCACCCAGTAAAGCAGCGATCACTACGTCACGGCCGGTCATGAGCTTACCATCGGTTTCTACGATGACTTTATCACGAAGATCATTCATGATCAGTGTCTGATGGGTTTCTGCCAGACCCAGTTCCCAGGGAAGTCCTGCATTGAAAATGGAGCTTCTGGGAGCGGCACCAGTACCACCGTCATAACCGGAAATCAGGATTACCTGAGCACCAGCTTTGGCAACACCAGCTGCTACTGTACCAACACCGGATTCAGAAACCAGTTTTACGGAAATTCTTGCCTCTCTGTTGGCATTTTTCAGGTCGTAGATCAGCTGCGCCAGGTCTTCGATGGAGTAAATATCGTGATGAGGCGGCGGTGAGATCAGTGATACACCAGGGGTTGAGTAACGTGTTTTTGCAATCCAGGGATAAACCTTCTTGCCGGGCAGATGACCGCCTTCACCGGGTTTTGCACCCTGTGCCATCTTAATCTGGATTTCTTCTGCATTGACCAGATAGCGGCTGGTTACACCGAAACGGCCGGAAGCAACCTGTTTGATCTTGGAACATCTGTTATTGCCGTTGCTGTCGGGTTTGAAACGTTCCGGACGTTCCCCGCCCTCACCGGAGTTGGAGCGGCCGCCGATACGGTTCATGGCAATGGCCAGTGTCTCATGGGCTTCCTGAGAAATGGAGCCGTAGGACATAGCACCTGTTTTGAATCGTTTTACGATGGAATCTACACTTTCTACTTCCTCAATGGGCACGCCCTTTGCAGGATAATTGAAATCCATAATATCACGAACATGGAATTCATCCATTTCTTCTTCCAGTGCTCTTGTATATTCTTTAAACAGGCTGTAATTACCGGTCCGTGTGGACTGCTGCAGCAGATGAATGGTCTTGGGGTTATACAGATGTTCTTCCTGACCGGAACGCATCTTGTAATTACCCAGACTGTCCAGAGTATCATCGGTACCCAGTCCCAGCGGGTCAAATGCCTGATTATGGCGGTAATTCTGATCTGCTTCGATATCTTCCAGACTGATACCTTCAATACGGCTGACGGTACCTGTGAAATAGCGGTTGATTACATCTGAATTGATACCGATGGCTTCAAAGATCTTGGAACCCTGATAAGACTGAATGGTGGAAATACCCATTTTGGAAGCAGTCTTTACAATACCATGGAGTACTGCATTGTTATAATCATCAATGGCCGCAGGATAATCTTTATCCAGCATATCGGTCTCGCAAAGGTATTTTACAGCTTCCTGCGCCAGATAAGGGTTCACCGCAGATGCACCATAGCCCAGCAGGGCAGCAAAATGATGTACTTCTCTGGGTTCTGCACTTTCCAAAATCAGAGAAACGCTGGTTCTCTTTTTGGTTCTTACCAGATACTGCTGCAGAGCAGATACGGCAAGAAGAGACGGAATCGGCACACGGCTTTCGTCCACACCGCGGTCAGACAGAACCAGGATGGTAGCACCGGATTTAAATGCGCGGTCTGCTTCCAGACAGAGGCGATCCAGAGCCTTTTCCAGGGAAGTATTTTTATAATAAAGAATCGGAATGGTTACAACCTTAAATCCTTCTCCTGACAGTGCTTTAATCTTTAACAGGTCAGTGGAAGTCAGAATCGGATTGCGGATTTTTAACATGCGGCAGTTTTCCGGCTTATCCTGTAAAATATTGCCGCCGCAGCCCAGATGAATATCGGTGGAGGTTACAATTTCCTCACGGATTGCATCAATGGGCGGATTGGTTACCTGCGCAAACAGCTGCTTAAAATAATTAAACAGAGGCGGATGTTTCTTGGACATGACAGCCAGAGAAGTATCCACACCCATGGCGGAAATTGCTTCTGAACCATCTCTTGCCATGGGAAGAATCATGGTACGGAATTCTTCGTAGGTATAGCCAAATGTCTTCATCAGGCGCAGACGTTCTTCGCTGGTCATCTTTGGCGTGCTCTTGTTGGGAATCTTCAGATTTTTCAGTTCGATCATATTGGCATCCAGCCATTCCCCGTAAGGATGTCTTGATGCATAGGATTTCTTCAGATCCTCATCGTTAATGAGAACACCTTTTACCGTATCAACCAGCAGCATTTTACCGGGTTTCAGACGATCTTTTTCCACGATATTTTCAACAGGAATATCCAGCGCACCAACCTCAGAAGCCAGAATCATATAGCCATCTGCGGTAATATAGTAACGGGAAGGACGAAGTCCATTACGGTCCAGCACTGCACCCAGCAGATCACCATCGGAAAATACGATGGAAGCGGGTCCGTCCCAGGGCTCCATCATGGCACCATAATAATTATAGAAGTCCTTCTTCTGCTGATCCATGTATTTATCATTGGTCCAGGGCTCAGGAATAGTAATCATCACGGCCAGAGGCAGATCCATACCGCTCATCATGAGAAATTCCAGGGTATTGTCAAGCATGGCAGAGTCAGAACCTTCTTCATTAATAACGGGAATGACTTTAATCAGGTCATCCTTGAAGTACTCAGACTCCATATTTTCCTCGCGGGACATCATCTTATCCGCATTACCACGGATGGTGTTGATCTCACCATTATGTACCATCAGACGGTTGGGATGTGCTCTCTCCCAGCTGGGATTTGTATTGGTACTGAAACGAGAATGAACTGCTGCAATGGCAGATTCATAATCCTCGTCCTGCAGATCACAGTAAAAACCGCGAAGTTCGCCAACCAGGAACATCCCTTTGTAAACGATGGTACGGCTGGACATGGAAACCACATAGGTGTAATCGTTGGACTGTTCAAACAGACGTCTTGCAATATAAAGCTTTCGGTCAAATGCCAGACCTTTTTCGCAGTTATCTGGTTTCTTAATGAAACACTGCATAATATAAGGCATCTTATCAAATGCTTTCTTTCCCAGAATGCCGGGTTTGGTTGGAACCTCTCTCCATCCCAGGAATTTCAGTCCTTCTTTCTCTACGATCACTTCCAGCATCTTTTTAGCCTGATTTCTTGCCAGTTCATCCTGAGGGAAGAAAAACATACCAACACCGTATTCTCTTTCTTCACCAATATCAAAGCCAAGTTCTGCTGTTACTTTTTTAAAGAATTTATGGGAAATCTGCAGGAGAATACCAACACCGTCACCGGTCTTGCCTTCTGCATCCTTACCTGCTCTGTGTTCCAGATTCTCCACAATCTGCATGGCCTGATCCACGGTTTTGCGTGTCTTGATACCTTTAATATTCACGATCGCACCAATACCGCAGTTATCATGTTCAAATCTCGGGTCATAAAGCCCTGGAGTCTGTACTGTACGATTACCTTCCATATGCTTCCTTCCTTTCTGAGCCCTCACACTATAACGTGTACATTTACCATTTCAGGTAATTTTTTCTGTCGATTTTTTGTAAATGTAAAACGGAATCTGCTGACAGCTGAATCCGGCTGCACTCTTTAAACAAACCGGTTACTTCTGACTGTTTTCTCCCTCACACAGCAGCTGTCCACAGCTCACAGCAGATTTAAAACTGAATATACTCTATCTATATTGCAGTCCCTCGGGTCACTACAGATATTACACCAACACTGCACAGCTGTAAAGTGTAAAAATCGGAACAATTGTCAGATAATTAGATTATTTATCAATTATTTTCTTATTATCTGATTTTTAGTTTAATTTTTTTATCTTCAGAAGGGATTTCACACAATTCTTTTTTGATTTTTTCGCAGGAAATGTAAGAAATAATGAATGTCTGCAAAACGTAAGGAAGCCGCCTTTTCATCGGCAGCTTCCTTACTTCTCCCCATATTTCGTTAATTACCTTCTCCGCTTTCCAGTGCACGAACCAGTGCTTCCAGCGCTTCTTCTTCGTCTTCGCCGTCACAGTAAATCTTAATCCGATCCCCCTTACTAATATCGCCGGATAAGATACTGACCACCTGTTTTCCATTCAGGCTTTTGGTGCCTGTACGGATGGTGATTTCACTTTGAAAACTTCTTGCCAGCTTGACAAATTTGCCAGCCGGACGCAAATGAAGCCCTTCCGGTTCTGCGACTACAACGCTTTGATTAACCATATGGACCTTCTTTCATTTCATATGGAAGACTGCTATCCAGTATATTACAGAACAGCAGCCTTCTCTATTATGATCTTTTTATTATCATATTCAATTGAACCACGTAAAATGCAATGCTTTTCCAGGTTCTCTCTTTTGGGTGATGTCTGCTGCAGCAGACATATCCGCTTCCTATGAATTATACCAGAGCAACAGTTTCTCTTGCGATTGCAAGTTCTTCGTTGGTAGGAACAACCATAGCGGTAACAGTAGAATCATCTGTAGAAATTACAGCATCTTTACCACGAACATCGTTCTTTTCTGCATCCAGTTTGCATCCCAGATAGGACAGAGAGCCCATGATCTGTGCTCTAACTTCTTTATCGTTTTCACCACAACCAGCTGTGAAGCAGATCAGGTCAACGCCGTTCATAACTGCTGCGTAAGCGCCTACGTATTTAACTACGCGGTGGCAGAATACATCCAGAGCTGCTTTTGCACGTTTGTTGCCTTCTTCTGCTGCTGCATGCAGGTCACGGAAGTCAGATGATACACCGGAGATACCCTGTACACCGGATTTCTTGTTGCAAACGGTTAACAGTTCAGTAATGTTCAGACCTTCTTTGTTAGCGATGAATTCAAGGATGGCGGGATCGATATCACCACATCTTGTACCCATAACCAGACCTTCCAGAGGAGTCAGACCCATGGAAGTTTCTACACATTTACCGTTCTGTACTGCGGAGATGGAAGCACCGTTACCCAGGTGGCAAACGATGATCTTCATATCTTCAATGTTCTTGCCCAGTACTTCTGCAGCATGTTTGGAAACATAGCTGTGGCTTGTACCGTGGAAGCCGTAACGACGAACTGCATATTTTTCATAATATTCGTAAGGCAGAGCGTACAGATAAGCTTCTTCGGGCATTGTCTGATGGAAAGCAGTATCAAATACAGCTACCATAGGTACGCCGGGCATCAGTTCTTTACAAGCGTTGATACCGATGATGTTTGCAGGGTTGTGCAGAGGTGCCAGATCGGAGCATTTTTCGATTTCAGCAACTACTTCGTCTGTAATAACAGTTGAGCTGGCGAATTTTTCGCCACCGTGTACAACTCTGTGTCCAACTGCACCGATTTCGCTCAGATCAGCGATTACGCCGTTTTCAGCGTCTGTCAGCTGTTTTAATACGTTGCTGACTGCTACAGTATGGTTCGGCAGGGGATCGTTGAATACAACTTTATCCTTGCCAGCGGGAGAATGGGTCAGAACACCGTCAATACCAATTCTTTCGCACAGACCTTTTGCCAGAACTGCTTCTGATTCAGAGTCGATCAGCTGATACTTTAATGAAGAGCTGCCACAGTTAATTACTAATACTTTCATTTGATTTTCCTCCTGGAATTCTTGTCCGCCACCGCAGGGCACAATGCCACCTGCACGCGGAAATATACTTTATATTTTAATATCTTTTTCACAAACTGTAAAGAGATTCCAGCGGTTTTTGTGTATATTTTTCTGTACTGTTTCGCAGAAACCTTTATTCCAAATGATATTCGGTGTTCAGCCGAATGAGCGTTTTTGAATAACAACGCAGATGCTCCGCTAAACTACTGTTCTTCTTTTTCCAGATCCCTCAATTCCGCTTCTCTCTTTGAGAAAATGCATCCACAATAATTCTGCCGGTATAACCCATATTCCGCTGACAACTCAATGGAACGCTTGTAACCATTCTTTTTCTTAAAATCAGAATACAGATACGGCACCTGATACTGTCCGGCCAGTTCCCGTCCAATGGCATTCAGCTTCTGGGCATTTTTTAAAGGACTGATACTCAACGTGGTAGTAAAATAATCATACCCACCCGCTGAAGCTTCTTTGGCTGTTTTTTCCAGACGCAGACGGTAACACTGAAAACAGCTCTCCCCGCCTTCCCGGTCATTTGCCCGATCAGGAACAGCTTTATAAAACTCTTTTGCATCATATTCACATTCCATCCAGGACACAGGATATAAAAAGGGCATGGAATCAATCAAACGCAGAAGCTCCTGCTTTCTTTTTTCATATTCTGCCGCTTCACTAATATTCGGATTATAAAACAGCATGGTAATATGAAAATGAGACGCCAGATATTCCATTACATAGCTGCTGCAGGGCGCACAGCATCCGTGAAGCAGTAACGAGGGAACTCTCTCTTCCTTTTTTAAAACCTCCAGCGTTTTTTCCAATTCTCTTTGATAATTGATTTTTTGACTATTTTGATTCCCGGCGGTACAACCACCGGCAGATTGATTTTTGGGAGTATTCATTGCCTTTTTCCTATTTTTTCTCTTTATTAATAGATATCGCCTGATTTTTATAAAAAACGTAAATGGCGGAATTACAGAGCCACATTGCTAAGGAGACCTTTGGTCAAACGTCGGCACTTAACGAGCGGAAATCATTCCAGTAAAAAAGACTGTTCCATACGGAGCAGCCTTTCTTATTTATTTTATGTTGTTGATTACTTATTATCCGCTTATGCAAGGAAATCGCGGATTCTGCGGCTTCTAACAGGATTGCGCAGCTTTCTTAAAGCTTTTGCCTCAATCTGTCTGATACGTTCTCTTGTTACATTAAACTCTTTGCCGACTTCTTCCAGTGTTCTGGGATGACCGTCTTCCAGACCGAAACGCAGAACGATAACCTGGCGTTCTCTTTCTTTCAAATCTTCCAGAAGTGTCTGGATATGTTCTCTCAGCATAACAGACTCAACATTGCCTTCAGGAGTCACGGCATTGCCGTCTGCTACGAAATCGCCAAGATTGGAGTCGTCCTCTTCACCAATAGGTGTCTCCAGTGATGCAGGTTCACGCGCAATCTGCATGATTTCCATCACTTTTTCCTCTGTCATATCAAGGGCTTTGGCCAGTTCTGCAGTAGAAGGTTCGTATCCATATTCCAGAGTCAGCTTACGCTGCATCTTTGACATCTTGTTGATAGTTTCCACCATATGTACCGGAACACGGATTGTTCTTGCCTGATCTGCAAGCGCTCTTGTTACAGACTGTCTGATCCACCATGTGGCATAAGTACTTAACTTATAACCCTTTGTGTAATCAAACTTTTCAACGCCCTTGATCAGTCCCAGATTGCCTTCCTGTACCAGATCCAGGAAACTCATACCTCTGCCTGTATAACGCTTTGCAATACTGACTACCAGACGCAGATTGGCTTCTACAAGGCGCTCTTTCGCTCTTGTTCGCTGTCTTTCATCGCCCTCAGCCTTCATCTTTGCCAGTTCAATTTCTTCCTCAGCGGTAAGCAGGGGAACAGTTCCGATTTCTTTCAGATACATTCTGACCGGATCTTCGGTTCCGATTCCATCCAGTAAATCGATTGCGTCCAGATTGATCTCTTCCTCATCTTCATCTGATACATTGAAATCATCTTCATCTGTATCAAGAATCACACTCTCTGCACTTGTAAGCTCATCATTCATGACACGCAAAACATCGATTCCTTTGTTTTCCAGGTACGTATAAATGTGTTCCAGATTCTCAGCTGTCAGTTCAATACCCTGAAGTTGTTCATTGATATCATTCATATCCAGAGCACCCTTCTTGCTCTTACCGAACTCAACCAGCTTATTCAGAACCTCAAGTAATTTCTTTTCACCCATTCTTACGTCTCCTCAAAAGTATAAAATTTGACTCCTGTAAATCTAAATTTTAGCACATTTATTGTCATAAGTCAACTTTATTTTTTCTTTTTTGTAACTTTTTTGTAACTATTCAGCCAAGCATGACCGTGTGCCCTTTAGGGTATTTGACTCATGATCTCCATTTAAAATCTCCGTATATGCAGAAAATGCCGACGGGATCGCATAATGTTCTAAAATATCCTGACGCTTATAGAACTGAAAACGTTCACTCTTTTTCTTTCGCAGTACAATATGGTAGGCAGTCATTCTCCATTCCACATGAGAAAAAACATGCTTAGACGAGGGAAGCGGCTCCGCTGTAAAAGAAGTTTCCCCTGCATGAATCAGATAATCAGCCAGCTGCTCGCCATTTAGACTGCCTTCCAGATTGGGAAATTCGTAAAGACCTGCCAGCAGACCGGTGGAAGGACGTTTTTCTATGGCGTATTCATCTTTCCATTTTACAAGCAAAATCGTTCTTTCTTCAATGCGTCTGGGCTTTTTCGGTGCTTTATAGGGAATTACGTCCGTCTTTCCTTCTCGAAATGCCAGACAGATTTCTGCCACGGGACACTCTTCACAGCGAGGAGCTCCATTTGGCACACAGACTGTTGCTCCCAGCTCCATAAGTGCCTGATTGAAGTCTCCAGGGGCATTTTCCGGCATTACAAGAAGCAGCTGTTCTTCTATTTTTTTCTTTACTTTTGCCTGACTGATATCTTCCATGGAACCAAGGATTCTGGAAATAACTCTCAATACATTACCATCCACAGCAGGGCGCGCAATGCCAAATGCGATGGATGCAATGGCTCCGGCAGTGTAAGAACCAATTCCGGGTAATTTCAGCAGTTTTTCATAATCAGCCGGCAGTTCTCCTCCGTATTCAAGAACAGCCTGTTCAGCAGCTTTTTTCAGATTTCTGGCACGATTGTAATATCCAAGTCCCTGCCACAGCTTCATCAGTTCTTCCTCATCCACCACGGCCAGGGATGCAATATCCGGAAGCCGCTCCAGAAAACGCAGATAATAAGGAATCACTGCTTCCACACGGGTCTGCTGCAGCATGATTTCAGAGAGCCACACATGGTATGGAGTGGGCTCCTGACGCCAGGGAAGATTTCTTTGATTCTCCCGAAACCAGACAGTCAGAGGCTGGACCATAGCCTGCAGACGAGCCTGTTCTGCTGGTGCATCCTGCCCCATGACTGCTGTCCGGGATTCTTGTTTTAAATTTCGCTGCATGCTTCTTTGAGCCATTCTGCTTCTTCCTGCTCCAGAAGGGGAGAAAGTGTTTCATACACTTTTGCATGATACTGATTCAGCCATGCGATTTCTTCTTCTGTCATGAGAGAAACATCAATTGCTGCTTTGTCAATGGGAACCAGAGTCACTGTATCAAATTTCAGGAAACGGCCGAATTCATTTTCTTCCGCTTCCCTGCAGAGAAGCAGATTTTCGGTACGAATGCCGTACTGGCCTTCCAAATAAAGTCCCGGTTCATCAGAAGTGAGCATACCAGACTCGATAACCGCTGCACCACGTTTTGTATTCCAGTGGATACGGTTGGGACCTTCATGTACATTTAA
>JBGVFN010000134.1:0-17124 GCA_045121095.1 Lachnospiraceae bacterium
ATACGGCTGTTTTTTTCTTCTGTGGCCCAGACTTTCGGCTGTTTCTGGGCCATACAATTGTTTTTTCCTTCTGTGGCCCAGACTTTCGGCTGTTTCTGGGCCATACGGCTGCTTTTTTCTTCTGTGGCCCAGACTTTCGGCTGTTTCTGGGCCATACGGCTATTTTTTTCTTCTGTGGCCCAGTTTTTGCTTTCCGGAGGGTATTATAGCTTCTTTTTTCTCTCTACACCCCCGCTCTGAGGTATCGCTGCCCTTTTTTCAGCTTCTCCACCCCCATTTCAGCTTTCCGGGGGTGCTACAGCTGCTTTTCCACTCTCTATACCTCCACTCCAGGGTATCTATCCTTTTTTTCAGCTTCTATACCCATTTCAGCTCTCCGGGGGTGCTACAGCATCTTTCCCTCTCTCTACACCCCCACTCCGGGGTATCTCTGTCCTTTTTTCAGCTTCTCCACCCCCATTTCAGCTTTCCGGGGGTGCCACAGCCTCTTTCCATCTCTCTGCACCCCCGCTCCAGGGTATTAGTGCTTCTTTGCTATTTCCTGTCCCCCTCATTTTCCTGTATATTCTAAAAATGCTTGACACTTCCAGTTCTCAATGCTAGAATTAAATCAGTAACAATTATCATTTTAGCAACTGATTAATCTAGGATTCATCAACAACCGGAGGACAGATTTCCATGCTGAAAAACAGTCGACAACGAAATTCCATTAAGGCGTTTCTCATGCAGCGAACGGATCATCCCAAAGCCAATGTGATTTACCAGGAGCTTCGGAAGGAATACCCCCATATCAGTCTTGGAACGGTATACAGAAATCTGAATCTCATGTGCTCGCTGGGAGAAATCAGACGGATCAGCTGCGGTGAGGAATCAGACCGTTTTGACGGTAATGCCGCCCTACATTATCATCACATTTGCACAAAATGTGGTGCTGTGCATGATATTCCAATGCACATTATTGACAGTATTTCCGAACTGGCACAGAATTTTACAGAGCATGAAATTACAGAGCATCAGACATATTTTTACGGAATATGCAAAGACTGTAAAGAAAATACTTCTGCTGCTGTAAACCAGTGACCTTCTCTTTCGTTATCACTATAAGATTGCTAAAGATTGCTACAAGAAATTCTTATAAATATAAATCTTATAAATTACAATAACGAAGGAATTTTATCCCCTCTGATGCCGTATTTGTAACCTGATTTTTTCAACCTGATATTCAGAGAATACGGCATCGAAAAAATAGAAATTTAATTTTATAAAAAGCTTGACAGATTCAGTCATATATGATAAAGTTAAGCCATAAACAGTAATGATTATTGTTTTGAGAGAGTTCAAACAAAAAACACAATGAAACATTTCAATACTAATTAAAATTTAAATCTAAAGGAGAGTTTATTTATGAAGAAATTTGTATGTATGGTATGTGGTTATGTAGCAGAAGGCGAAGCAGCTCCCGAAAAATGTCCCGTATGTAAAGCACCCGCTTCCAAGTTCGTAGAACAGGCTGAAGAAATGACATGGGCTGCTGAACATGTTGTTGGTGTAGCACAGGGCTGCAGCGAAGATATTATGGAAGATTTAAGAGCAAACTTCATGGGTGAATGTACAGAAGTTGGTATGTACCTGGCTATGGCAAGAGTAGCTCACAGAGAAGGTTATCCTGAAATCGGTCTGTACTACGAAAAAGCAGCTTGGGAAGAAGCTGAACATGCAGCTAAGTTTGCTGAACTGTTAGGCGAAGTAATCACTGACAGCACAAAGAAGAATCTGGAATTAAGAATTGAAGCTGAAAACGGCGCTACTGCTGGTAAAGCTGATCTGGCTAAACGTGCAAAAGAACAGAATCTTGACGCAATCCATGACACCGTTCATGAAATGGCTAGAGACGAAGCAAGACACGGCAAAGCATTTGCAGGTCTGCATGCAAGATATTTCGGTAAATAATTTATCATCCGTATATTGTTTGACAATTCATTGTTAAATACTACAGTAAGAATATAACCTTTTGAATTATTTAAAAATAGTTAAGTTATTTTTAGTCATTCTATCATTACAATAAACCACTTAATAAGGGAAGTTCTATGGCATATCTGCTATAGAACTTCCCTTATTTTTATTTTCTTTTATTCGCAATCCAGACTATTTTTCTATTTTGCTATTGTCTTACTTGTTCATACGGGTTAGAGCATGTTCAATATCACTCTGTCATTGCATACAAACACACCCTGCTGCACCCCCGCCACACAGCTGCGGTCTGGAGCTTCCAACACAACAAAGAACCCTCCGCGCGGCCGGAGCTTCCAGCATAACAAAGAACCCTCCGCACAACCGGAGCTTCCAGCACAACAAAGAACCCTCCGCACAGCCGGAACTTTCGCATAAGAAAGAACCCGCCGCACAGCCAATTCTGCACGACGGGCCCTTTTTATTTATCTATCCAGCTAACTGGAAATCAGATTACAAATTGATTAGTTGATGGTTCTCTTAACGTAAGAGGTATGTAAGATGTGATGAGCTTTATGGCTGCCGGGTTTTTCCAGATATTCGTCATACAGCTTCTTCACACTCTGGTTTTCATGAGATTTTCTTACAGGGTTGCCAGCATCCAGAGCATACAGAGCTTTTGCACGTTCTGCACGGATGTCAACTACGTTACGGATCTTGGAAGGAACCTGAGGCTGTCCACCGCCGTTTACGCAGCCGCCAGGGCATCCCATGATTTCGATGAAGTGGTAATCAGCTTCGCCAGCCTGTACTTTGTCCAGGAGGATCTTAGCGTTGCCAAGACCGGAAGCGATTGCAACTTTGATATCCATACCTGCTACGTTGTAAGTAGCTTCTTTGATACCTTCAACACCACGTACATCTACGAAGTCAAGGTTCTGCAGAGTTTCGCCTGTCAGTACTTCAACTGCTGTTCTCAGAGCTGCTTCCATAACACCGCCGGTTGCACCGAAGATAACAGCTGCGCCGGTACCTTCGCCTAACGGATCATCAAAGCCTTCTTCGGGCAGTTTTGCGAAGTCAAGACCAGCTTTCTTGATCATACGAGCAAGTTCTCTTGTAGTAATGGAAATATCTACATCGGGAACGCCTGCTGCATCCTGATCGTCACGGCCGATTTCGAACTTCTTAGCTGTACAAGGCATTACGCTGACACTAACGATGTTCTTAGGATCCAGACCCATCTTTTCTGCATAATATGTCTTCAGAACAGCACCAAACATCTGCTGAGGAGACTTGCAGGAAGACAGATTTTCTGTCATATCAGGGAAGTAATGTTCGCAGTATTTGATCCATCCGGGTGAGCAGGAGGTAATCAGAGGCAGTTTGCCGCCATTCTGTACTCTATCCAGGAATTCAGTAGCTTCTTCCATGATTGTTAAGTCAGCGGAGAAGTTGGTATCAAATACTTTATCAAAGCCCAGACGACGAAGAGCTGCTGCCATCTGACCCTGTACGGGAGTACCCATTTCGTAGCCGAATTCTTCACCCAGAGCTGCACGTACAGCGGGAGCTACCTGAACTGCTACAAACTTGGTAGGATCGTTGATTGCATCCATAATCTTCTGTGTATGGTCTTTTTCGTAGATAGCGCCTACAGGACAAACAGCGATACACTGACCACAGGATACACAGCTGGTTTCACCCAGGCCCATTTCGAATGCGGAACCGATGAAGGTCTTGAAACCACGTTCGTTAGCGCCGATTACGCCGATACCCTGTACTTTTTCGCAGACAGCTGTACATCTACGGCAAAGGATACATTTGTTGTTATCGCGAACCATATGAGCTGCACTGGTGTCCAGTTCATATTTGATCTTTGTGCCATCATAGTAGGTTTCATCATCAACGCCCAGTTCTTTACACAGAGTCTGAAGTTCACAGTTGTTGCTGCGTACGCATGACAGACATTTTCTTTCATGGTTGGACAGCATCAGCTGCAGAGTTTTCTTTCTGGATTCCTGAACAGCGGGAGTATTGGTGAATACTTCCATACCAGGGTTGATAGGATATACGCAGGCAGCAACAAGGCTTCTTGCGCCTTTAACTTCTACAACACACATACGGCATGCGCCGATTTCGTTGATATCTTTTAAATAGCAAAGTGTAGGAATTTCAATACCGGCATATCTTGCTGCTTCAAGGATAGTAGAGCCAGCAGGAGCAGATACTTCTACACCATTAATTTTGATTGTAATGTTTTCCATAATCAGTCTCCCCTCCCCTTATTTCTTTACGATAGCGTTCTTCTTACACTTGGAAGCACATACACCACACTTGATACACTTGTTAACATCAATAACGTGAGGTTTCTTCTTCTCGCCAGTAATTGCGCCAACAGGGCAGTTCTTAGCACACAGAGTACATCCGATACATTTTTCTTCGTCGATTTCGTAGTGAAGCAGGCTCTTACATACGCCAGCAGGACACTTCTTGTCAACTACGTGAGCAATATATTCGTCTTCGAAGAACTTCATAGTAGACAGAACCGGGTTGGAAGCTGTCTGACCCAGAGCACACAGTGAGCTGGATTTCAGATGGTAGCAAAGTTCTTTGATCTTTTCAAGACCAGCCAGGTCACATTTACCTTCGGTGATGGAAGTCAGCATTTCAAGCAGTCTTCTGGTACCAATACGGCAAGGTGTACATTTACCACAGGATTCATCAACGGTGAATTCCAGGAAGAATTTAGCGATGTCAACCATACAGTCATCTTCATCCAGAACGATCAGACCGCCGGAACCCATCATGGAACCGATTGCAATCAGGTTATCGTAGTCGATTTCTACGTCGAAGTTAGCAGCAGGGATACATCCGCCGGAAGGACCACCGGTCTGAGCAGCTTTGAACTTCTTGCTATTCGGGATACCGCCGCCGATTTCTTCAACGATTTCGCGCAGGGTTGTACCCATGGGAATTTCTACCAGACCTACGTTGTTAACCTTACCACCAAGAGCGAATACCTTGGTACCAGGGGATTTTTCAGTACCCATGGAAGCGAACCATTTGCCGCCATTCAGGATAATCTGAGGGATATTAGCATAAGTTTCTACGTTATTTAATACGGTAGGAGCTTCGAACAGACCTTTCACTGCAGGGAAAGGAGGACGAGGACGAGGCTCACCACGGTTACCTTCGATAGAGGTCATCAGCGCTGTTTCTTCACCACATACGAATGCACCAGCACCAAGTCTTAAACCAACACGGAATGAGAAGCCAGTTCCGAAAATGTCATCGCCCAGTACGCCGTATTCTTCAGCCTGTTTGATAGCGATTTCCAGACGTTCTACTGCGATAGGATATTCAGCACGAACGTAGATGTAACCCTGGTTAGCACCGATTGCGTAACCAGCGATTGCCATAGCTTCCAGTACTACATGAGGATCGCCTTCCAGTACGGAACGGTCCATGAATGCACCGGGGTCACCTTCATCGGCGTTACATGCAACATATTTCTGTTTTCCGGGTTCTCCGCCCATAGCGAATAACCATTTTCTACCAGTGGGGAATCCGCCGCCGCCACGGCCACGAAGTCCTGATTCCATGATGCAGTCTACAACGTCTTTCTGAGACATTGTTGTCAGAACTTTACCCAGAGCCTGGTAACCATCTCTACCGATGTATTCTTCGATATTTTCAGGATTGATAACACCACAGTTTCTCAGAGCGATACGTTTCTGTTTTCTGTAGAAAGGTGTTTCGTGCATGGAAATGATACCTTCATCGGTAACAGTTTCCTTGTACAGATATTTAGTAACAACATTGCCTTTAACCAGATGTTCTGCAACGATTTCTTCAACATGTTCAAGTTCCATGTTGGAATAGAAAGCTGCTTCAGGGTAAATGATCATGATCGGACCCAGAGCACACAGACCGTGGCAACCTGTTCTTACTACGCAAACTTTATCTTTTAAGCCGGCTTTTTCGATCTCTTCTTCCAGCTTAGCAGCAATTTTTAAACTTCCTGAGGAAGTACATCCGGTACCTGCGCACACCAGTACATGACGTTCATACTGGCCAGCTTTTCTTTCTACGCCTTTTTCTTCGGATCTAAATCCAACGAGGTCAGCCATTTTGTCTCTTATGGCATTTAATTCTTCAAGAGATTTCATTACGGTCCTCCTCCTAATTATACTGTTCTAAAATCTTTTCTACATCATCCGGTACTAAACGGCCATGAACATCATCATTAACCATTAAAACGGGTGCAAGACCACAAGCGCCTACGCAGCGGCAGGATTCCAGTGAGAACTTGCCATCGGGTGTACACTCGCCTTCTTTCAGGTTCAGAACTTCCTGAAGTTTTTCGTAAACCTTACCGGAGCCTTTAACGTAGCAAGCGGTACCAAGACAGACAGAAATTCTGTATTTGCCCTTAGGCTGCAGTGCGAACTGAGCATAGAATGTTGCTACACCATAAATCTTTTCCATAGGGATACCGGTGTTGTCGGAAATAATCTTCTGAACTTCAATGGGAAGATATCCGTAAATATCCTGTGCTTTCTGCATGATCGGCATCAGAGCACCTTTTGTGCCTTTAAGTTCAGCAATTACTTTTAACAGTTCCCCTTCCTGTTCTTTTGTCCCTGTGAAAGGAACAGTTGCTTTTTGAGCCATTACTCTACCTCCTTATTAAATTTTAAAAAACCACCACAAAAATCAACTTTGAGCCCGTACTCTCCCGTTAACTTTTTGTCATTTTGCATAATTATATCACTATTTCAATATTTTTACCAGCATTTTTTAACAATCATTTTTTCGCTTTTTGTACTATTGACAATATAAAACGCTGTTTTTTTTGTATTTGTATACATGCTGCACAATTTTTTGTTCTTTAATTCAGTGCTTTTCCATGGAACTTTTCCTCTTTTTTTCGAATTTTTTATCATTTTCGCCAAGTGTTCTCTTTGTTTGTCCCTCTATTTTTATATACTTTTTATAATGTCTTCCGCCTGGGCAGTTCCGGTTGACGTACCGTTTTCCCGGTTCTATAATGAAAGTCAGAAACCGTTCCGTACATATTATAATAGTCTGGCCTTATGACCGGACTTCCTTAATCTTACTATTCAGCCAGCATTTACAACCTTTCGGCGTTTCTGCAGGACTGAATCGTTCCGCACACTATATTTAAGGAGATTTTCAAATGAAAGTAATTGAAATCAAAGGCCCTACCTGTCTGGGCTGTACCCGCTGCCTGCGCAAATGCGAAGTAAAAGCGATTCAGCTGGTCAATAATGTAGCTGAAATTAATGACGAGCTGTGTATTCTCTGCGGTACCTGCATTGACTCCTGTCATCATGATGCCAAATTTTATTTAAGCGATGCATTTAAAATAAGAAGCTGGCTGGAAAGCGGCCGGAAGATGGTTCTTTCTCTGGCTCCGTCCTATGTGGGTGCTTTTCCCGGCATTCACGCCGGACAGCTGATTACTGCATTCCGCAAAATTGGTTTTTTAGCAGTCCATGAAACAGCAGAAGCAGCTTCCGTTGTAACTTCCGAGTATGTAAAACTGGCCCAGAGCGGTCAGATGAACAACATCATTACCTCCTGCTGTCCGGCTGTAAATTCTCTGATTGAGATTTATTATCCGGATCTGCTTCCCTATCTGGCTCCTGTAGCATCCCCCATGATCGCCCACGGCCGCTATCTGAAAAAGATTTACGGTCCCGATACGCTGGTTATTTTCGCCGGTCCCTGTATCGCCAAAAAAGGGGAGGCTTATCTGGAAGAAAATAACAATGTAATTGATGGCGTCCTCACCTTTGAAGAACTGCTTCGTTTTATGGAACGTCTGGGTGTAAATCCCGTGGAATGTGAGGAATCTGAACCGGACAACCCTTCTGCTGGCATCAACCGGCTGTACCCTTCTGCCGGCGGTATTATTTCCGCATTGAGAAATGAACCGGAATTTCCGGACCAGAAATACATGAGTTTCCATATTAGTACCATCAGTAATTGCAAAAATGTACTTCAGGAACTGAGAGAAGGTTTTTATACCAACTGTGTCATTGAAATGAGTGCCTGTCCCGGCGGCTGTGTCAATGGTCCTGCCCGTCCTGAATGCAGTTCCGGTTATAAAAACAGCCTGCGTATTAAAAAACGGACGCAGCGTACCAGCGTTCCGCAGGAACAGATCGATGCATTTTTGAAGCAGACTGCGGTTGTAAGCTGTTATTCGGATAAATCACCCAATCTGCCCATTCCTTCTGAGGAAGAAATTCAGGCGATGATGAGGACTATGGGCAAACTTAATAAATGGGATGAACTGGACTGCGGTGCCTGCGGCTATCCCACCTGCCGTGACAATGCCATCGCTTCCTGTCAGGGCCGTTCTTCCTACGACCGCTGCATTCACTACCTGCACGAAAAGGCATCTTCCCTGGCCAATATGGTTATGAAATATACGCCCAACATGGTTATGATCATCGGCGGTGACCTGACCATTCAGGAATTTTCCGTTTCCTGCGAGAAAAAATTCCACCTGACCAGAGCCGAAGCCATTGGCAAGGATCTGATGGAACTGATCGATGACAGTGACTACGCATGGGCTCTGAATACCAAACAAAATCTGCGCGGTAAAGTGGTGGAACTGACCGGATATGACACCTTTGTTCAGCAAAATATTACTTATTTAAAAGATGAGCACGCTCTGCTGGTCATCCTCATCGATGTAACGGCACAGAAGATGAAAGAAGATGAAGATTATTTCCAGAAACTGGAAATCGTAGAGCTGGCACAGAAAATCATCGACAAACAGATGATGTCTGCCCAGATGATCGCCGGTCTGCTGGGTGAAACTACCGCAGAAACCAAGATAACCTTAAATAAACTGTGCAGATCCCTACTGGGCGAAGAAGGTGGTGAAAGCTGATGTACATAGATATGGATTACCGCAGCCTGAACCATACAGGCGAAGAACTGTGCGGCGATAAGGTGGAAATGGTGGTAACCGACCATTCTCACATTCTCATTCTGGCAGACGGCATGGGAAGCGGCGTAAAAGCCAACATTTTATCCAGCCTCACTTCCCGTATTCTGGCTACCATGTTCCGGGAAGGTGCCACCATCGACGAATGTCTGTCCACCATTCTGGCCACCCTGCCCATTTGCCAGGAACGCCATGTGGCCTACTGTACTTTTACCGTATTACAGGTGAATGATGATAACAGCGCTTATCTGGTAGAATATGAAAATCCCGATACCATTCTGATCCGTGACGGAGAGATCACCGAACTGGAACGTCAGAAACGTGTCATCGAGGGCAAGCAGATTCAGGAAGCGCACTTTACCGTACAGGACCAGGACGTATTTGTTATTATGAGTGACGGCTGCCTGTACGCCAGCACCGGACTGAAGCTGAATATGAACTGGGACCGCAATAAACTGGCCCGAATCGCAAAAAATTCAGCCCGCTTTTCTCCCTATGCCAAACGAATCGCCTTTGAAATCGTTCAGGCCTGTGATGACCAGTACTGGGGACAGCCCGGCGATGACACCACCGCAGCTGTTATGCGTGTCTCCACACCTCACACGCTGAAACTTTTCACCGGCCCGCCCGTTCATAAAGAAGACGATGAAGCCGTGGTTCGCTATCTGATGGAAGATGATGAAAATGGCGAGGACTGCACCCGCATCGTCTGCGGCGGCACCAGCGCCAAAATCGTTTCCCGCGTTCTGGACAAACCCATTGAATCGGTGAAACAGGATCCTCACCCGGAAATCCCGCCCTATGACTCCATCGATGGCATCGATCTGGTCACAGAAGGCGCACTGACTCTGAACAAAGTGATTGAAATGCTCAGTCCCTGCGTAACCGGTGAACTGCTGGATGAAACCTTTTTCGAGGCATTGGATGAAGACAATGGGGCTGCCCTTCTGGCAACTGCCTTGTTTGAAGACTGCTCCCATCTGGAACTGCTGATGGGACAGGCCATGAATGAAGCCTACCAGAATCCGGAAATCTCCACCGATCTGGCCACCCGCAGCCATTTGATCAAAAAGCTGATCAAAACTGTGGAAAAAATGGGAAAAACCGTTCATGTGAAGTATTATTAAACACTGAACGGTTCATGTGAGGTATTATTAAGTACTGAACAGTTTATGTGAGGTATTATTAAGCACTAAACAGTTACAGGGCTTCCAGTAATTCTCATTTTCCTGAGCTGGTACTTTTCATTTTCCTGACTATGTTTGTTAACACATCTGATTACCGGCAATCAACATCTCCTTCTGCCGGCGTGTTAATTTCTTAATAGCCGCCTCCCGGCGCAATGCTTCTCCTTTTTCAGAGTATTCCTCTGAATAAAGAAGCTTCACCGGCAGGCGGCTTCTTGTATATTTCGCGCCCTTTCCCTGATTATGAACTTTCACCCGCTTTTCCAGATCTGTAGTCCAGCCGGTGTAAAATGTTCCATCTCCACAGGAAAGGATGTATACGTAATGGGCCATCTTTTTCTTTTTGGACCTCCTTTTGGGAGATTTTATTGCTTGCGTCTATTTCAAAATCTTTGCTTATGAATTTTCTTTTTTAAAATGTCTTCTTTTTAAAATGTTTTCTTTTTAAATTCTTTCCCCGTAATTTTTTTCAAAATCTGCATATACTATCACTACGAAGCGGTTTATCCAACTTGTGCATCCACTTATTCAGTCTATGGACACCTGAATCGTCCATTCTCCTGAAAAACAGGAACACAGTCTTCTGCAGGATAAACGTTACGGTCAGCCGGCGGGCCGTGCTTCATATACAGGGCTGCAATTTTATGAAGTCATTTCAAGGCAGTTCAGCTTTTGCTGAACTGTTACGATTTCTATAAAACTGCAGCCTGCTTTTTTAATTTCCACAGTGATTCAGCAGAGTATGGGCATGGACGTATGCGTATTTCCTTTATGGTATATCACATTTGTTTCTCACTGACAAGCTAGAGCGTGTTTGAAAAAGGCTTTATGCAGGATGTGCATCCCATTTTGAGATAAACTTCTCTCAAATGAAGGAGGCGTAGCGGGCTACGCTGACTGAATCTGAGAAAAATTTAGCCAAAACTGGGGTGTGCAGACTGCGTGAATGATTTTTCAAACACGCTCTAGAGTGTGTCTGAGAAATCTGGCCAAAACCGGGCATACAGATTGCCCGAATGATCTTTCAAATACGCTCTAATATTCCATCCATCTATTTCACGATCAACAGCCTCTGTCCCGGCTTTAATTCATCGGTTGTAAGTGAATTGACTTCTCTTATGGAAGAAAGCGGGACATAAAATTTCCGTGCTACACTCCAGAGTGTGTCCTGGGGTTTTACCATATAACCGGTAATTCCGGGCATATTTTCAATCTTTTCCGGTGAAACGGGACGCATTTCGATACCGGTGATCATGCGCATGCGCTGTTCTCTGCAGGAAATAATTCGGAAGCCTGCCATCAGGCGGATTTCTGCTTCGTCTGCCCCGGAGAGAACTGCGTTGACCTGCTCCACAGAACTGGTAATCTGCAGCTGCAGACCATTTTCCAGTTCCTCGGTGGGCATCTGAACAGTATATGAAAAAGGATAGTCCTGATGACGGGCATCGAAGGGATTTTCCTGATCGGCCTGCTGATAGAGCAGATCCAGCGAAATAACCCCTTCCAGCACCAGACCGCCGTCTCCCGGATGATAATCTTCCACTTTCACGGCTGCGCCTGTATAAACCACCTGCATCAGCGGCTTCTGTGCGTGAAGCTGCATGGTCACATTCATCTTCATGCGGCTGTCGTTGCTGCCTTCCAGAATCGTCATGGGAATTTCCGGCCTTGTAATGTCAAATTCCATTTCCGGTACATAAACGTCCTCCAGAAGTTCTATTCGCTGTTCTTCATACAGCATCAGGTCACATTGCAGCACTGCCTCCACAGTAATCTGGCGCATTTCGCCATCTTCATCTTCCGTGGCAGAAACTTCTGTATGAGCCAGCCCCACGCAGGATGCGGAAAGCATCAGATCCGTGGCATGGGCCGCTTCCACCTCACCACTTATATTAAACTGCCGCTCCAGCCACTGCAGAGGCATATGTTCATCTGCGGAACGGTACAGCATGAACAAAAACAGCTCTCCATTAACAGCGACACGTCCATTTTCCGGCCTTGTTTTCACATTCCGAAGCTGGATGTCCTGGAAGATAATCCGGTCCACATCCGGCTTTCCGCCTGGCAGAGGGAACATTTCCTTTACCCGTAAAGTGTCCTTTCCACACAACTTCAGACCTGCAAATTGCTCTGTACGGGTCAATATCTCGGGGCCAGCCTGATCCTGTACACCCACAGCCGCCTGAATATCTGTCAGCCGGGAAGGATACATGGAAAATGTCACCACCGCTTTTACATTCATTTTCCTGGAATTAATAACCTGCGCCCGCAAGTCCTCCATATCCCAGAGGACCGTAACCTGATCTCCATCCTGTCCTCCATCATAATTAATCATTTCCTCAAAACCAAAATCACCTTTGATACAGGAAAGCATCCCATGATCCTCACTGGAATACAGCACCGAAAATTCCAGATGTCCCGCCAGACGAACTTTATTCCCCAGCACCCGCATTTCCTCCAGCCGCACATGCCCCGTCTGCATGATAATATTTCTGATATCCGCATTGCTGTCGGATACATTGATATCATCATCAAATGTCAGCTGGGTAATCAGCCGTTTTCCACCCATTCCGTATGTAACTGTTTTTCGCATTAACTCCATCTTTTCCACCTTTACCTTTCCCTTTTCAATTAAGGCTTTTTAATGATTTGATCCTTTTTTTAATGATTTAATCTTTTTTATGTTTTAACTCTTTTTAATGACTCAATCCTTGCTGAACTTTTACAAATTTTAGAATTTAACACTTTGTACTATTTTTTGTTGGGCCATATATGGCTGCTTTTGCTTCTGTGGCCCAGCTTTTCGGCTTGCTCTGGGCCATAGGGTTGCTTTTTTCTTCTGTGGCCCAGACTTTCGGCTTTTTCTGGGCCATATGGCTACTTTTTGCTTCTGTGGCCCAATTTTTCGGCTTGCTCTGGGCCATAGGGCTACTTTTTGCTTCTGTGGCCCAGACTTTCGGCTTTTTCTGGGCCATATAGCTGTTTTTTGCTTCTGTGGCCCAGTTTTTCGGCTTGCTCTGGGCCATATGGCTACTTTTTGCTTCTGTGACCCAGACTTTCGGCTTTTTCTGGGCCATATGGCTACTTTTTGCTTCTGTGGCCCAGTTTCACTTCTCTTTCCGGGATATAAGCGACCATTTATTCCTTCTCATACCCTCGTCCGGGGGTTTTTCTTCTGCTTTTTTGCTTCCTGCACCCCAGCACTTCTCTTTTCGGGGTATACACGACCATTTATTCCTTCTCATACCTCCATTCGGGGGTTTTTCTTCTGCTTTTTTGTTTCCTGCACCCCCAAAGTTCTCTTTTCGGGGTATAATTGACCATTTATTTCTTCTCATACCCTCATTCGGGGGTTTTTCTTCTGCTTTTTTGCTTCCTGCACCCCAACACTTCTTTTTCCAGGGTATAATTGACCATTTATTGCTTCTCGTACCCCCAATCAGAGGTTTTTCAGCTACTTTTTACTTCTCCCACCTACTCAAAATAAATAGTTTTGTCCACTTTCTGCATTTTTACCACGATCCAGGGAGCTGCTGTGCTGTCTTTCACATCAGCGGTTTCTTCCGGAAGCGGTCCCTGAAGTTCCGTGTCCATATAAATCACATCATCGGCCAGATACAAGTCCAGAATCTGTATGCTGTAACCGCCGGTCTCCTGCCGTCCATATCCCACTACCAGATACAGATTTTCCCCTTCAGAAAAACTCAGCCGGAATTCCGATTCTTTTCGTTCATCGATCAACTTCTGTAATTCCTCCGGAACATCTTCCTCCGGCACTACTTCATAAGAAATTTCACCTGTTTTTTCCGGCTTTGTCTCCTTTCCACACGCCCAGAAAACAAAACCAATAGCCGTCAGCATCACCAGAAGAATGGCTATTTTTGCTGCATAAACTGCAAATTTTCTCATACACCCTCCCTTTTCTTATCATCGGCAGCAACTCTGTAACTGTTCAGTTTCAGTATCTTAGCAGTTACGCAACTTTGCTCTCACCACGCTGCTTCCCTACATTCTATTGTTTTCAAAGGATAATTATGTTAAAATCAAATAGAAAAACACGGGTGCATAGTCTTGTGCACCCCAACTTTATGTAAAGAAGCCCTTATTTAATGGGAAAATATAATGACTAGCATTAGCTATGATAGGCTGCCTTTTAACTTGCATGAACTATCATAGCTTAATGGCCCGCATTAGATTTAAGGACTTACATTAATCCAAAAAAATAGACGAACTTATCTCAATTTAAGGAGGCTTTTATGGAAAAGCATTCTGCGCTTATTCAGGAAATGATAAAATATTATACTGGTGACCCCAGGCGCATCCAGCATTTTATGAAGGTTTACAGTTTTGCATCGCTGATTGCAGACTGTGAGGATCTGGATGAAAAGACACGTTTTGTATTGGAAACTGCAGCGATTGTTCATGATATCGGCATTAAGGTCTGTGAAATAAAATACGGCAGCTGCGGCGGAAAGCTTCAGGAAGAAGAAGGTCCTGCCATTGCCCGCCCTCTGCTGGCGAAGCTCAGCTATGATCCGCCGGTGGTGGACCGGGTGTGCTGGCTAATTGCTCATCACCATACTTACAACCCTATTGATGGACTGGATCATCAGATTCTGGTGGAAGCCGATTTCCTGGTAAATCTTTACGAAGACCAGATTTCCGATGAAGGAATTCAATCTGCATGCAGCAACATTTTCAAAACTGCTACAGGTATTCAGCTGTGCCAGACCATGTTTGCACCTTCTCATAAAGAAGAATTTAAACCTGACAGAGAACGTATTGTGGACATGGGCGCGGCTGCGGGATTTACCTGCACCGCAGTAGTAGACACGGATCAGATTGTATTTAACCCCGATTTTCGTATCTGCTGCGAAGATAATTCCTGCGGTAAATATGGCGTAAATTACACCTGCCCGCCGGATTGCGGCACCACAGAGGAAATGCGGCAGAAGGTTCTTGCTCACAAATATGCCATTGTATTTCAGACCATGTGGGAAATCCCCGACACCGAAGACGCTGCCATGATCAAAAAATGCAAGGGCAAGCACAATTCCATGGTACGCAAATTCATCGCAGATCTGGACCCTGCCTACAGCGGCGGCTTCATGATCGCTGCCAGCGGCTGCAGCCTTTGTGACGAATGTGCCATCGTAAGAGGCGAACCCTGCCTCTTCCCCGACAAAGCCGCATCCTGCGCTTCTGCTTATTGTATTTATGTGGAAGAACTGGCAAATGTGTGCGGTATGGAATATAACTGCGGACGGGGGATTACGGCGTTTTTTGGGTTGTATGTGTTTGGGTGATTTTAAACATAGAATTCTTAAAATATGCTGGAAAAATCGAAATATGTTAAAATAATCGAAATTTGCTGGAAGAATCAAACTATATTAAAACAATTAAAATAACCAAAAGATACTAAAACGATTCAAACCATGATGAATGTTCATTAAGAAATTTTTATCTGCAATTTATACTTACTCAAAAAAAGCATACTAAGGACTTTTAAGTAGTCCATAGTATGCTTTTATTTTTCAGGTATATACTGCCAACTTTTCGCTAACCTGGATTTTATACATTCGATTTAGCACAAATACTTTCTCACTAACCTAAAATTTATTCATTTAACTTAGCATAAATAAAAGTATCCTTCCAGATAGGCATATTCTCCTCATTCTTCCAAAAATAAATATTCTTTCTTAAATGCGCTTCTTTTTCAAAACCCAGTTTTTCTAACAATCTCCATGAACTGGTATTCTGAGGATCGCATTCCGCATAAATTCTATGAATTCCATCAGAAAAGGCTAATTTTATTAATTCCATACAGCTTTCTTTCGCATATCCTTTTCCCCAATACTTCTGATTGAATACATATCCAATTTCCAAGGCGTCAAAGTCTCGTTTTCCTAAATACACGTTGCCTATCATTTTGTGGTTAGTTTTTAATTCAACAGCAATCATCTCATCTGTTGAAATTCTCCAATCAAGACTATTTTCTGCATCCTGCATATTCATGGGCTTATATGGCTCAAATTTGACAACCTCTTTATCTGACAAGTATTCATACAAATCACTTAAATCACTTTTCTTATATCTTCTTAAAATCAGCCTGTCTGTTTCTGCAATTATAATATCCTTCTTCATATCATAATGAGACCTCCAAATCCGTCTAGTTCTTTTAACTTTTATGGATTTAACCTTTCTTCCAGTTCTTCCACTTCTTCAACTGTAATCTTAGCAGCCTGAGCAATTTCTTCTTTTGTCAGTTTCTTCATATTTAGCAATGTCACTGCAAAATCATAGCGTTCTTCCCAAACTGCTTCTTCTGCTGCTTCTTTCCGCAATTCATCCATTACTCTACACATTTGAATCACTCCTTCTTTATTTTCACTGTATCACAAAAAAGTTCTTTTCGCAATCAATACCCTATGTATTTTATACTGTTACAATACTTTTTTGTTTAATATAAATATCATACGAATATATTTATTTCAATCAGCATATTTAACTATTTAATTTCCGAAGCCTTTTCATAAAATTCCTGCCCCAAAGAACTCTCTACACCATCTGCCCATACAATTTCTCCAGAAACTCCTGTCTATGTTCTTCCTGCTGAATCAAATTCCTAAGCTTCACCACATTTTTCTCCGGCATCCACGCCTTATTGGACTGGACATAGAAATTCAGCTGTTTCCAGTATTTTTCCGGGAATAAAAACAGGCAGTAAAGCAGCTGCAGGTCATTTCGTGTGACCGGGCAAATTCTCCGATATAAATTAAGCAAATCCTCCGCCAGCTGCCAGTTCCATCCCTGTTTTTCCATGCATTTGCGCAAAAACAGGTAAAAATCCGTAATCTGATATCCCAGATGGAAACGGCTGCTCTGACAGATCCATGTTTCCTGCTTGCCAAATACCAGATTGTGATAATGAAAATCTCCATGGCAGATGTATCGTTCCATATTTTGCGGAAGGCCGTTCAGCAGTTCCAGCGCTTCCTG
>JBGVFN010000135.1:0-14621 GCA_045121095.1 Lachnospiraceae bacterium
CAAACACGCTCTAGAGCGTGTTTGAAAAAGGGGCCGTTGATTTACGGTCCCTAAAAAATCACCCTTTTATAATACGGTCTGCTCAATCACTTAATGAATCGGCAGGCTTTGAAGTAATTTACATATCGAACCGGCACGGAGCCGGTTGTCTGAATTAAAAATTCTCTCAGCTTCTGCTGAACTATTACTTTTTTACCATTTTACATCGCACTCATCAATGCTTCTGCAACACCGCCGGCGATACATCTGGCTTTATCTGAAATGGTAAAACAATTTTTCCTCTCTGCTTCCCGTGGATCCACATCGGCAATTTTAAAGCCTCTCGTGACCGGATATCCATCCCGGATGAGTCCTCGTAAAACACCTTTGATTTTACTTTTTACTTCCACATAATCTACATCGCCCGAAGGATTCGTTGTACGTATTACAGCAATAGTTTCACCCGCTTCAACCAGATCACTGATCTTGCGGACTCCATAAAGTATCCCTGCAGTCTCTGCATGGTTTACGCGTTCCCTTCCATAGCCTCCTATAATACCAGGAATACCGCTGTTAGGTACCGCCTGCCCTTCATAGATCAGCCGTCCCAGGTCATGTCCCCGTTTTGTTTCAATTACAATGTCCACATCCTCACCAGCTGTAAATCCGGGGCCAAGAGCCACTGTTACAGGAGCCATCGTTCTGGAAGTTCCCATATTCTTTTTCGCAATAATGGCGTCCACCACCGCCCAGGGCTTCAGATGTGAAATCATCTTTCCCTCGGGGTCCACCAACAGTGGAATCTCGCCTGCTTCCAGAGCATTTTTCACAGCTTCCTCTGCCGTCTGCAGCGAAGAAACATCACCGCAAAAACGACAGGTAACTCCCTCAATGGTCATACTGCCTTCATATACCGCTTCGGAAAAAGCCACATATCTTCTGATAGCAGAAGGATTTGGGATTTCCAATACAACCACTGGAAATCCCATCCGATGAAGCTTGTGTATCGTACCGGTGGCCAGATCACCACCGCCGCGCACAATGACCAGCTTTTCTTTCAAAAAATCTTTCATTAGGGTTTTACAATCAAAGGAGCTTTTTCCATCTTTTCAACAATTACATACATATTGGTGACACCACCCACTGCCAGTTTTTCCTTCAGATTATAGAAATCCAGACAGGTTCCGCAGGTCAGAATTTCCACGCCCTGTGCTTCCAGTTCCTTCAGATCCGCCAGTGAATCACTATCCTCACAAGTCAGATTTGCACCAGAGTTAAAGAAAAGCATGGTTTCCGGCAGATAATCCTGCTTCGTTAAAGCAAAAATAAATGCCTTCATCAGGGATTTACCCAGCGCCTCTGCACCATTACCCATTTCATTACTGCCAACAGCAACAACCAGACCCTTACGTCTTCCATCTAAAATACATGCAGGTTCTGCTTCTTCCGCAGCAGCAGCCACATTACCAGCACCCACCTGTGCTGCAGATACCTGAATCACAATATGAAATTCTGTATCACTTACTTTCTCAGACTTTGCCTCCAACTGCTTGGAACCTGCAAAACGGGATACATTCTGTACCGCAATTTCATTATCTACCAATACAGTGATTGTACCAGCCTCTGTCATAGACTCCAGAGCTTTTTTTGTCTCAACAACCGGAAGCGGGCACGCAAGACCCAATGCATTTACTGTCTTTTCCATCATTTTTGAATTTCCTTTCTTATATCTTATTTTATAGTTTACATTTGTTGTAAAATTGTTCGCTGTAGTACCAGAGCATTTTTCGGACTTGCTCTAAAATTATTTCCAAATTCACTCCTTCTGCTGCTTCTGTTGGGCCATGAGAGGTAATTTTTTCTCTGTGACCCAGTTTTCTCTGTAAAATCTCTCCTAATAAAGTAGACACAGCAAATTTTACTCTCAAAAACCAAATTCTGGTTACACCATATTTGCAGAAACAGATTTTTTAGTAACTATTCAGCCAAGCATAATTTTTGTTCAAATTTTTTAATCCATCAGAACATAATTTCATAAAATCCTTCTGCTTCCAGCTCATACTGGTTCAGCACCTGTTCCAGTGCTTTCCGATCCTCCGGTTTCGCACTCCAGGCCAAACCGCATCCAGCTGTAATCTCGCTGGGAACCGGAATAATACGGCCCGGCGCACCAATCTCCTTGCAGCAGGCCTCCATCTTCATAGCCCTGGTAGTCGTTGCAAACGTAATTACCAGAGTCGGTACTTTTTTACGCATAAAAAGTGGTCCTTTCCTTTCTTTGTAATCTTATTTTTTCTAATTGGTTGGTAATGGATGGCTCCATGAGCTGCTGATGAAAGTCAGGTAATGGATGGCTCCATGAGCAGATACCTTATCCGGGGACAAGCTCCCGCCAGCCACAAACGCAGCGGATACTAAACTCTTGCCTTTGCTATGCAAAGCCAAGAAACCAAACCAGCGTCTCTCCCACTGCAATTCAGTCCACATTCGCGCAGAAACAACCAGCGGAAGTACCAGTATACCCTGAAAGGGACCCTTGGCAAACGCCGGCACTTAACGATCAGACTTCTGCAAGAAGGCTGAGAGTTTAGTGTCCGCTGCGTTTTGCCACGGAGCGAGAGCGAGTCCCAGAAGGGTATACTGGTACTGAAGCGTCCGTCCTTCTCACCCCCCGGCTCGAATTGCCCCTTAAGCCCCAAAGCCACAGTTAGGATATACGCAAACTTTACAGTTCTGGCACTGTCCTCCATGAGCCAGATGTGTAAAATCTTTGCGGGTGAGTTTTTCTCCTGCAAGAATACGGGGTACTGTCAGGTCATATACCGTACGTTTTGCATACATTACACAGCCAGGGAGTCCTACTACGGGAATTCCTTTTACATAGGAAAGCATGAACATGGCACCGGGCAGTACGGGTGCACCGTAGGTGATGATTTCGCCGCCGCAGGCACGGATGGCTGCGGGAGTCATGTCATCGGGGTCTACGGACATGCCACCGGTTACTTCTACCAGATCTACGCCCTGATCGATGAAGTCCAGGATTGCTTTTGTGATGGCTTCCTGATCATCACCGGGGAATACCTGTCCTACAATTTCACAGCCCAGTTCTTTTGCTTTTGCTTCCAAAACGGGACCAAATTTATCCGTGATACGACCGGTCTGTACTTCTGAACCGGTGGTTACCATACCAATTTTGGCAGATTTCATGGGAATAACCTGAACAATGGGTCCCATTTCTGCACAAACTTTTTCAAATGCTTCCAGTTTCTCTTCTTTGACCACCAGCGGAATTACACGGGTGCTGGCTACCATACTTCCTTCTTCTACAACTTTATTACCATGAATTGTCGCAAAACAGATTTCCGGATCTTCCGTTACCGCATATAATGCTTCCACATTGATTTTTAAAACACCTTTATAATCTGCGTAAAGACTGATTTTGCCTTCTTTTACCTGGCTCCGACGCAGACCCTGACCACAGGCTGCTTTTACCATACGTGCTGCAGCATCATTTTCATGCACATAACCGTCTTCCAGATTGTAAACAAAAATATGGGCTTTTCCCAGATCCAGAAGTTTTTCAACATCTTCTTCCCGAATAATATGTCCTTTGCGGAATGCTGCATCTTTTACAACACCCGGAACAATTTCTGTGATGTCGTGACATAAAACCATTCCCACTGCGTCCTGTACTCTTACCTTATCCATGTTATAATACCCCTTCTTCTTTTAATACTTTTCTCCCATCTGTTTCACTTTAAAAAGACGTTCAAAGTTGTATATTCTTTTTACATTTTACCAAAATGAACAGAGTATAGCAAGTTTTTTGTTGTTCAATTAGTACAATTAGCCAATTTACTAATTTTTATTGTGGTATGCAAAATATTTTTTATTCATTTTTTCTCCGCTCACTGTTTCCCGGAAATTTTGCAAATAATTTTCTGCCCCATACCGCCTCTGATATTTTTAAAGTATCTAAATTGTCTCTTGCCTACAACAAGAAAAAAGGCCGGAATCCCCAGCCCTGTTCTGTGAATTCCGACCCTGTACATTTCAGTACATAAAATGTCTGATTATATGATACTTTTTTAATGAACTGATTGATCAAGTACTCCTAAACTAGCTAATTTATTTCATCTGTCTGACTCTCTCAATCAGTTAATTTTCTTCTTACCAGTTAAAAGCTTATTTAATGCTTAACAGTTTATCGCCTGTTTTGATATTGCCAGCTGCTGCAATCATGGCAACGTCAGAGTAATCTTCTGTGTTAGATACGATTACAGGTGTTACTGTACGGTAACCAGCTGCTTTGATGCCTTCCAGGTCTACTACAGACAGAAGATCACCTGTTTTTACTTTGTCGCCAGCCTGTACTTTTACGTCGAAGCATTTGCCGTCTAACTGAACTGTGTCAATACCTACGTGGATCAGCAGTTCTACGCCGTCTTCTGTTACCAGACCGATGGCATGTTTGGTATCGAATACCATGCTGATTTCGCCGTTGCAAGGTGCTTTTACTTCGCCGGATGTGGGTTCGATTGCTGCACCTGCGCCCAGCATACCTTCAGAGAATACGCCGTCTGCTACATCGCTCAGAGGCATTACTTTACCTGTTAAAGGAGCTGCTACGATTTTTTCAGCGCCTGCTGCTTTCTTTTCTGCAGGAGCTGCTTTGGCTGGTTCTTCAGCACCGCCAGTGATGTCTGCCATAGTAACAGGAGCATGTTTTGCCAGGAAGTCTTCCAGGTTTGCTTTTACGATGTTTACGCTGGGTCCGTAGATAACCTGAATACCGTTACCTTTCTTTACAACGCCAGCTGCACCGCTGCTCTTTAACAGACCTTCATTTACTTTGCCGCCGTCAACTACGGTTACACGCAGTCTGGTTGCACAGCAGTCGATATCAGTGATATTGTCACGTCCGCCAAGACCTACTTCGATCATTGCAGAAACGGGATCTTCTACAGAACCTGCAGCACCTGCTTCGCCTGCTTTTCTTGCATTTACATCAGCTCTGGTGTACAGTTTTACTTCTTCTTCATCATCGCGGCCAGGTGTCTTCAGATCCATCTTGGTGATCAGGAAGCTGAACAGGAAGTAGTATACGATGAAGTATACGATACCTACAGGCAGCATCATTACCCAGTTGGTCTTTTCACCACCCTGCATAACACCGAACAGAACAAAGTCGATGATACCGCCGGAGAATGTCATACCAACGCCTACTTTGAAGACATGCATCAGCATGTAAGCCAGACCACCGAATACACAGTGGATACCATATAACATAGGAGCAACGAACAGGAAAGTAAATTCGATAGGTTCTGTAATACCAGTCAGCATGGAAGTCAGAGCTGCAGAAATCAGCAGACCGCCAACCTGTTCTCTCTTTTCAGGTTTTGCACATTTGTACATAGCCAGAGCTGCACCGGGCAGACCAAAGATCATCATAGGGAATTTACCAGTCATGAAACGTGTTGCTTCAATGCTGAATTTTGTGGTGGTAGGATCAGCCAGCTGTGCAAAGAAAATGTTCTGTGCACCTTCGATCAGCTGACCGCCAACTTCCAGAGAGCCACCTACACCTGTCTGCCAGAAAGGCAGATAGAATACGTGATGCAGACCGAAAGGAATCAGCAGACGTTCCATGAAACCATATAACCAGGTTCCTGCATAGCCTGTGCTGCGAACCAGATCACCTACTGCATAAATACCAGACTGGATAGTAGGCCAAACGAAGAACATCAGAATACCAACAAACAGATATACAATAGAGCTGATGATCGGTACAAAACGGGTACCACCGAAGAAGGACAGTACCTGAGGCAGCTGAATCTTGTAGAAACGATTGTGCAGAGCAGCAACACCTAAACCAACGATGATACCGCCGAATACACCCATCTGCAGAGAGGTAATACCACAAACGCTTGTAGTAGAACCATTCAGCATGGCTTCTGCACCGCCATTAATATTAATCATAGCGCCGATTGCAGAATGCATGATAAAGAATGCGATTGCTGCAGATAATGCTGCAACTTCTTTTTCTTTCTGTGCCATACCAATTGCACAGCCCATGGCAAAGATAATAGGCAGGTTGCCGAATACGATATTACCTGCATCACTTAATACGGTTAAGAATCCGTAAATAACAGTACCAGGGCCCATAATACCCATCAGATTGTAAGCTTCCAGCATGGTGGTGTTGGTAAATGAACCACCAATACCCAGGAACAGACCTGCTACGGGAAGAATGGCAATAGGCAGCATGAAAGATCTGCCCACGCGCTGTAACACGCCAAAAATCTTGTCTTTCATAAGAACTCCTTTTCCGGCTGCATTTATGGCAGCCAATTTTTCCTGGTGAATCCCCCTTAGAAAAGTTTCACCTGTAAATTTATCCCGACTGGAATTTCCAGCCTCTGTAAACAGAATTTCCCGGCTGGCAAGGACATGGTAAAACAATACCATTAGCTTGCTCAGAAAACTTATTTTTTATGTTTCATACGCTTTCCTCCATGCAAAAAAGGCGAGACCGGAGTACAGAACGAATTAGGCAAAAAGAGCCTGTATTCCCTCTGTACTCAGGTCTCGCCTGCCCTGCCAGTCACGATCCTGTCACATACATTATAATAATTATAATTATTCAGCCCATGCTGAATGGTCTTGTCTACTCCTCCGCATCGGAAGAATAGGTTCCCTTCTCACCTGCCATAAAAAGCCGGTGCAGATGAATGGTTAAAAATGTTACTTCTTCATCCGAAATAACCTTTTTATACTTTGCCTGAACAAAGCTCTTAATCTTCAGCGCACAGTTATAATCCTGTGTATAATGAACACGAATCATATCCTGCAGTACTCCGTCATCCGTTTTTACAATGGTATTATTAAACAGTCGCTGAGAAAAATATTTCAAATGAGTAACGAAGCGTTCATAATCCAGAGAATCCGGATTATAGCTCCTTCCATAATGAACACGAATAATCTCAAATATATCCCGGATCAGTTCTGTAATCTGATACATGTCCGACATATTGGTCTCCAGTTCAGCATTGACCACATGCAGAGCAATAAATCCCGCTTCATCTTCAACCAGCCGTATACCAAGCCGTTTTTTAACCAGCTCAAGCGCATATTTGCCAATTTCGTACTCCTGTCCGTAAAAGCGCTTGATCTCCGGCAGCATTACATTCTTATATTCCAGATTTTCATTTTTCCTGCTGATTGCAAAGCTGATATGATCGGTCAAAGTGATATAAATATTCTCGCTAAGGCGTTTCTGCAGCACGCGCTTGGCATATTCGATCACTTCTGTGGAAAGCTCTACATATTCAAGAGGAATCTCTTCCAATAGCTGTTCCAGCTTGCCAAGGCGTTTGGAATCGGCCATGGTGTAGATTTTCTCCACCTTGTCCTCCGGTATTGTTTCGCCTTTTTTCTTCTGAAAACCAATTCCCCGTCCGCGTAAAATAACTTCCTGTCCCTTTTCATCAGCTGAGCAGACAATATTGTTGTTAATCACCTTCGTAATTTTATACATCTGCTTTCATCCCCACACTTTTCCGGATATCTCCGGCTAAAGAGATACGTGTATCTCAACTGAGTCTTCTCTTAAATCTCCATCTCTTCATCTTCTGCTGTCAGACCGTTCTGCAGAAGAAAATAAAAAACAAAAAAGACCATCTATAGTAGATAGAATAATTCCTTCCCTCCTATAAGATGGTCTTGCCTGCTTTACCAGTCACAATCCATAGTTTCAGATTGCTCATTTCTAGTCATAGTGTACCATATATTATGAAATTGTGTCAAGTGCAAAATCTTAGAGTTCTTCATCAATTACTTCTTCATCAATTGCTTCTTCTTCATATTCCGAATCGATATCGCCAAATCCGTCATCATACGATTCTTCATCATCTTCTCCGTAATACTCATCTTCCTCTTCATCATATTCACCGTCAATTTCATCTTCATAAAACGAATCGTCATCCCATCCGCCATCGGAACCAATTTCCCACTTTCCATCCGCATAAATACCGGTCAGTACATCCGAACCATCGGTTTTAACAAAGGCATTACAATAATAAGTTCCGTCCTCACCGGACCATTCATAGGTATAGTAATCCACACCATCTACTGTAACAATCTTATCATATGTAAATACATTTTTCTCACCGGTAGCCTCGTCCGTATTACCAAAAGCATCTACCAATACTTCTCTTGCCTTTTCTTCAGAAATAGTCTTCACTTCAGAAGCTGTACTTTCTTCTGCACTTTCTTCTGTACTTTCTGTTTCCATCTGAGACTGGGATTCACTGCTGTCTGATTCCGGAGCCAACAGTTCTGTTTCAAGAACTGTGGGTGTTTCAATCAATGTTTCTTCTTCATCGTCCCCGCAGCCCACAGTGCAAACAGACAGTGTCAGAATCATGGCTGCTAGAATCAGGTATTTTTTTATTTGTTTCATAGGTTGTTGTGCCTCCTGCATGTTTCATCATTCATGAACTCGTTTTATATACAGAACGGATTTTATATGGAACAGATTCCATATGAGCGCCTGTTTTTTCTACAATAAAAGCAAATCCTAGAGCGTGTTTGAAAAAGGCTCTAAACCGTGAACACGCTTATACGAAACTCTGCTCTACTTTAATAACCGCTGAATACTGAGGGTATTCGCTATGTATCTTCTCAGCTACCTGTGTTTCGATTTTCTGTGCGTTTTTCAGCTGATCAGCGGGAATTACCAGGTCAAAGATCAGATTGGAATTTTTCTGTCCTTTTACCATACGAAAATCGTGGAAATTCCAGTCAGGATTCATTTCTTCCAGAATCCGGCGTACTGCTTCCCGGGCTTCATTGACCGCTTCATCATGGATTACAATAGGATCCATATGAATGGTGGTTTCACAGTGAAATTTCTTGTTCATGGCCATTTCGATCCGGTCAATTTCCTCGTGAATATCCATGACATTGTTGGTACTGTCTACTTCTGCATGCAGAGAAACCATGAGACGGCCCGGACCATAATCGTGAACCACCATATCGTGTATGCCCAGCACCATGTTGCTTTCCATTACAAAATTTTCCATCTCTGCCACCAGTTCCGGATCCGGAGGAGTTCCCAACAGCGGCTGAATGGTGTCTTTGGCAGATTCATAGCCTGCTTTCAGGACAAAGAAAGAAACCAGAACACCCACATATCCATCAATGTTCCAGCTGGTAAAATAACAGAAGATCATGCCCAGCAATACGGCAGTGGTTGCGATACAGTCGCTCATACTGTCTGCTGCAGTTGCTTTCATGGCCTCGGATGAAATCTGACTGCCCAGTGTACGGTTAAAATGCGCCATCCAGAATTTCAGCAGAATTGCCAGAACCAGCACACAAACAGAAAATAAGGTTACTTCGATTGCTTCGGGATGAAGAATCTTATCCACAGAAGTTTTCAGCAGTTCCACGCCCATCAGGAGAATCACCGCCGAAACGAACAGACCGGATAAATATTCGATTCGTCCATGACCAAAGGGATGATCGGGATCTGCCGGTTTTTCCGCCATTTTGAAACCGATCAGGGTTACTACAGAAGATCCCGCATCTGACAGGTTGTTAAATGCGTCTGCCATAACCGATACGGCTCCTGATAATGCTCCTGCGATAAATTTTACCAGAAACAGAAGAACGTTACATATAATACCTACTATACCGCTTAATGTTCCATAACGGGAACGCACTTTGGGATCTGTTACGTTTTCGTGGTCTGGGATAAAGTGGTTTACCAGAAATTGAACCATGGTTTTTCCTCCTTTTGATGCAGTCGGACAGCTCAGCTCCTGCTGAACTGTTACCATTTTTTGCATCTGCTTCCAAATACTGACATTCTGTACAGTATATCATGGGATGGGGGAAATTACCACCAAAAAAGAAGGATTTGAATATCATTTTTGGAGGTTGTGGAAGGCTTCATTACAGATATACCCTGCACAGAGACGCGCTCTCGCTCAATGATAAACGTAGCGGCACATACGATTTTTCGGCAGGCAAAGCCTTTGAAAAATCTAATGCCGACGTTTATCAATGGTCTCCTTAGCAGGGTATATCTGTAATTCCGCCGTTACGTTTTTATCAAAAAATGATGGAATAGCGCACTCATTACAAGCACTGTTGTGTTAAAGCACGGTGTTCTTTTTTGTAAAACCAGAGGGATAACACGGTTCCGATGGTCCAGCCTACGGGCCATGCACACCAGATTCCGATGACGCCAAAGATGCTTGAGAAAATGTAAGCCAGGGCTACACGGAGGATGAGGTCGCTGAAGGTGGCGATCATAAAGGCATTCATTTTCTGAGCGCCGCGGAGGATTCCGTCGGTTATGAGTTTTGTGGATACAATGAAGTAAAAGGGGGTTACGATGCGCAGGAACAGTGTGCCGGTTCGGATGGCTTCTGCGGTTCCCTGATCCATAAAGAGGCCGATGAGGGCAGGACCTGCGATCCAATATAATACAATAATAGGAATGCAGAGTACGTATACCATGCGGAGTCCTGCTTTGTGTCCTGGTGCGATTCGTTCCGTTTTGCCTGCTCCCAGATTCTGGGATGTGTAGTTGGAGATCCCATTTCCCAGGGTGGTAAAGGATGTAATAACCAGGTTATTTAGTTTAATGGCTGCGGAGTAACCGGCAATGACGCTGGCTCCGAAGCTGTTGATGACGCTCTGGATCAGGATATTTCCGATGGATACGAAGCTTTGCTGCAGGGTGCTGGGGATGGCTACCACCAGGATCTGCCGCAGAATACGGCCGGAAAATGCAGGGGCTTTTATGCCTTTTTCCAGTGCCGCTATCCGTTTCATGACGGTGAACATCGCTGCTGCACAGCTGAATCCCTGGCAGATGAATGTGGCCCAGGCTACACCTGCTACACCCATGTTGAAAAATGTTACAAAAACATAGTCTCCTATGATATTTGCTACAGAAGAAACAGCCAGGAAACGGAATGGGGTTACAGAGTCTCCCAGGGCTGAAAATATGCCGGTGCTTACATTATAAAAGAACAGAAACAGCAGACCGCCGGTATAAATGTTTAGATACAGCAGGCAATCGTCAAAAATGGCTTCGGGGGTGTTGATCACCCGCAGAAGTGTGGGAGTCAGCAGAAATCCCAGAAACATCAAAACGCCGCATAAAAGACCCGTGAAAATCATGGCTGTGCTGACAGCTGTTTTGACCTCCTGCATGCGTTTTGCACCAAAATATTGTGATACAATGACCGAGGTACCGATATTGCAGCCAAAGGCAAATGCCAGATAGATCAAGGTGATTTCATAGGAATTACCCACGGCCGCCAGGGCGTGTTCTCCTACAAATTTGCCTGCGATCAGACTATCAGCGATATTATACATCTGCTGGAAAATTACGCTTCCAAACAGTGGAATGGAAAACTGCCAGAGAACCCTGGACGGTTTTCCTACGGTTAAATCTTTATTCATATGTATGGTTCCTCCCCTGCTGTGGTTCATGTACTGATATTCCAAAATACATGCACGATGTGTATTCCATTTTAGAATAATTGGAATAAATTTTCCCGCAGCTTTACCACAGCATAATATACCAGCAAGTTCATACTCTACGAACTCGCCAAAATCAGGTACGCAGATTGTCTGAATATTTTCCAGACATGCTCTGGTAGTATATCATGGATTGTGATATAAATATAATGAATCTTTTTTGTGTTTTCCATAGATTTTATGCATATTTGAAGGAGGAACCCATGTCTGTCAGCCTGGATTATTATCGTATATTTTATTATGTAGGGAAAACCGGCAGTATTACCGCTGCTGCCAACGCACTTTTTCTAACCCAGCCCACCATCAGCCACGCCATCCAGAACCTGGAAAAAGAGCTGGGCTGCACTTTGTTTTTGCGCACAAAAAAGGGTGTTCTGATGACGCCGGAAGCCAAAAATCTGTATTCCCATATTTCCATTGCCTGCGAACAGATCCGCATTGGGGAAGAACAGCTGCACGCCGCGCTTCAGTTGTCCGAAGGCTCTGTCTCCATCGGTGCCACAGAAACCGTCCTTCATTTCTATCTGATTCCCTGGCTGAAAAAATATCATTCTCTGTATCCGAATATTAAATTGAAAATTTCCAACAGCAATACCCCTGCCACTTTGCAGGCGCTGAAACAGGGAATTCTGGATTTTGCAGTTCTTGTAATGAATGAGGAAAATGATTACGCAGCCGATTATGAAAAAAATTATGGAAAAAATCACAAAAAAGATTCCGGGAAAACATTTCAGATTACCCGACTTGAAGATTTTTCGGATATTTTTGTGGGCGGAACAGAATATGCGTTTCTCGCAGAACAGACCAGGCAGACAAAACAGCCGGTATCACTTTCTCAGCTGACACAGTATCCTCTGGTCTGTCTGGAGAAAAATACCTGTACGCGCACTTTTCTGGATCAGATTCTAAAGGAACATCAGGTCCAATGGAGCCCTGATATTGAATTGGCCACCACAGACCTGATCATGCCCATGGTGACCCAGAATTTCGGTATTGGATTTATTCCCGAATATTTCGCCCAGACAGCCATAGAACAGAAAACAGCTTTTTCACTGCCAATTGTGGAAAGGATTCCTCCCCGCCACATTTATCTGGTGTGCACACCAACACCACATTCCGCTGCCAGCGAAGCATTTATCAGGATGCTCTCAGGAAATGAATGATTTCGACCTTATTAAAAGTAGCATAAAAATAATTTTTTTATCTTTTACTGTACCTTCTCCACCAAAAAAACAATCTTAATATCATGCCACTCATCATCTGGAGTCAGCTCTATATCAAAATTCTGTTGTTTCCTATCATCCGCAGACGCCCCCTGTTTCGTGCCATCCACAAATACCTCATATTTCACATGGATGCCGTCTGCCGTAAACTCACAGGAACTACTTGAATTTTTCCAATCCAGCATACCCATAAGATATCCCATTTTCAGATTCCAGAGGGTCAATTCTTTCTGACCACCGGAAAAGGCAAGAAAATCCGTTTCTGAAAAATCTTCCGTATACACACCATCTGTCAGAAGCCGGTCACCGCCAAATGCCAAGATGGCACACGCGGCCTGCTGTTTATAATTGCCGTGTCCCATATTGGTATATGTTTGTTCTGTAAAATAAATCTCCGTGAGAATTCCATCCTCTTCTTTCCACTGCAAATGCGGAGTATTTCGGGAATCAGGATCGCCCCCATAGGTTCCATCCGGCTCCAAATAGCACTGTTCCCCCGTATAATATGAATTCATCTCTCCCAACTGGTCCACGTACCAATTATAATTCTCCACAAATTCTTCCGCAGTCAATTCACCATAATAGGGCTGTCTGGGAACTTGCTGCTGCCATGCAATCCAACAGGTCAGCCCCAAAAAAGCCACCCCGCTGATAGCTGCAGGAACAGCGATTTTCCAGAGTTTTTTCTCCTGAATCTGATATTCCGTATCCAGATAAATATCCCATTCCATGGTTTTTCCATCCATACATTCGTTATGACAACGATTCAGTGTATAGTATCTGTAAACAGGGATATTTCCACCCAGCCCTTTCCATATAACCATCCCGACTCGTATCAAAGCATTTTTGTAGGACAACAGCCGTCCATCCCGATCCCGTATGCTGATTCCAAAAATCCATTTTCCCGGCGTAGTTCCCCAACATGTAAGAAAAATCGGTTCCATAAAAAACATCACAATTATACAGGCCAACTGCAGAATCAATATCTCCAAAAACATCCCCTCATCATAGAAATATCCTAACAGCCCATACCACAATAACACCACCAATAGCTGGTATAACAGCATGTCCAAAAGGCGGGCCAAATATCGTTTCCAGGGATGAGGAACAGCTGGTTCCCGGTCTTTCTCCTTTATCCCTGACAATTCTATGGAATTTCTTGTATTTTCTGCAGGTTTGGGATTCTTTGTATTTTCTATATTCTCTGCAGGTTTTAGATTCTTTGCATTTTCTATATTTTCTGCATGGTTTAGATTCTCCACGCTTTTCTGATATCGCTCCTGGTAGAGTTCTTCCAGACGAAGTAGATAATATTCCGTATCCATAGTATAGAAAGAAACTCCGTCAAAACAAATTTCTGAACACACAGTGACAGCATCATTCCAGCCCAGGATTTCCTGTTCCATGTCGGTAAGACGTTGTTCCAAAACCTGCTTCAACTGTTCAGGACACTCCTTCAATTGTCGGATTTCCTCCAGCGAAATACCCAGTTCCCGAAGCAACCGAATTCGTTTCAGTAATTTCAAATCTTCCTCGGAATAATCCCGGTAACCATTTTCCCGACGGACAGGAGTCAGAAGTCCTTCTTTCTCGTAATAGCGAATATTGGCTCTGGTCAATCCACACTTCGCTTCAATTTCTTTCATATTCATAAAACTTCCCCCTTCCTGTTGATTTTAATTTTCACTATGGACTCTTACAGTTGGTTTTTTCTCACCAAATTTTCACTGTTCACTTTTCACTGCTGATTTTCATTATTGATTTTTTGCTCATTTTTTGTGAGTTTTTAATCTCGCTCTCAATCGACTGCTCCCTCTGGGCCATACTGGCGTTTTTTTCTTCTGTGGCCCAGTTTTTCGG
>JBGVFN010000136.1:0-2497 GCA_045121095.1 Lachnospiraceae bacterium
CACGCAGTCTGCACATCCCAGTTTTGGCTAAATTTTTCTCAGATTCAGTCAGCGTAGCCCGCTACGCCTCCTTCATTTGAGAGAAATTTATCTCAAAATGGGATGCACATTCTGCATAAAGCCTTTTTCAAACACGCTCTAGGGGGGGATTATGGTATGGTTCAGATCAGAAAATCTGTGGGGAAATTAAGTCGTTTTTATTTAAACATGCAGATGATTGTAGACGAGCTTCAGGAACAGGGGATTATATTTCGTTATTGTCCGGGGGATTCTTCGGAGCAGCTGAGGTATGTACGGGTTTATCGTGAATATTATAAGCCGGATTCTCACCAGCTCTTGATTGTAACAGCAGAGGAATTTCGAAAAAAATTCATGGAAACTTCGGAAGGGGCTTTTCTTGTGATCGGAGCAGTTCCTGAATTTAAAAATGACCTTCGTGCAATTGTTTTTATTGAGGACGATGTAGAGATTCTGGATATTTTGAATATGGTACAGAATGTATTTGAGAGAAATGATCAGTGGGTTGGGAAACTGAAGGATGCATTGCTGGAAGATTGTAATTTGAACGAATTATGTGAGATTTCACAACCTTATTTCCAGAATCCGCTGTTTATTCATAATCCTCAGTTTTATATATTGGGAACTTCTGGATGGATTTCCGGCATGTCCGCCTGGGATTAGGATAAAACAACGGAAAGAGACATGGTCAGCACCGATTTAATCAATTATTTTAAGACGGATCAGGAGTATATTGATACGTTAAACACTTCAGGGGCCCAGGTATATGTGGGAGATCTTCGGTCATTTCGTTGTGCTTACGTAAATTTGTGGAATGCAGTGGGCGGTTATGAGGGGCGGCTTTGTATCAATGAATTGCAGACGTCATTAAAGCCGGGGTAGTTTCATGCGATGGAATATCTGGCAAATCTGATCAATCTTTCTTTACAGAAAAAGGCCATTAATCAGAATACGACCATCCAGCCATTTGAGCAGTTTCTTTGTGAAATATTGGAAGGAACTGCCGATTCACATGGAATTTATGACATTCTCCTTGAAAGACAGGGATGGAATCTGCAGGATCGATTTGTATGTGTAAAACTGGCTGTGTCTCAGCGTGATATCCATACACGATCTGTTACAGGAATCTGCAATCTGATTCGTGCAGAGTTTGAGGCTGCATGTGTTTTTCCGTATGAAAATCATATTTTAGCAATCCTGAATCTGACGAAAACCCAGACCAGTATGAACGAAAGTCTTTCACGTCTGTCCACCATTCTCAGGGAATGCCTGTTAAAAGCCGGAAGCAGCAATGAATTTCAGGATTTATTTTTGCTGCCCCAGTTTTATACGCAGGCAAATATGGCCCTGGTTTATGGAAATCAAAGAAACCCTACGAAATGGTGTCACAAATTTCAGGATATCGCCATGTATTACTGCATCTGTCAGGCCTGTGAAAAACTGGAGCCTCAATACATCTGTGCACCGGGGCTGCTGAAACTTCAGGAGTATGACAAGGAAAATGAATCCGAATTATATCATACTCTGGATGTGTATCTCCAGACAGACCGCAATACCGTTCAAACTGCTCAGAAACTGTTTGTTCATAGAAGTACACTTTTTTACAGATTAAATAAAATCAAGAAGATACTGGAAATGGATCTGGAAGACTATGAAGAATGCCTGTATCTGCGATTTTCACTGTATATGATGAATGAGCATACTCTGTAAAATGTATAAAATTGGTTTAAAAAATATTAGAAGCTCTCTGCCTGCATTTTTTGCAGGCAGAAAGTTTTTAAGTATAGGACGAAACTATTTACCGGAAGTAAGCATATTAAGGTAATGCGTACGTTCAGATTCGGAAATTCCCAGTGCATTCATTGCCTGTTCAGTGTTCCAGCCGGTATTCTGCATCAGAGTTTTAATGAATTTTAAAGTACTTTTATCACGTTCTTGTTTTTTTAAGTCATTGATTGCTTTACACATGTCAATAACCTCCTCCTTTTCGTTGAAAGGTAACTTTGCGTCTGTTATAGCATTGATAACCATGACGGCTTGTTTTTCCAGTTTATGATATCTCGGGCTGGACGTAAGTTTCTCTAAAAGCATTTGTAGATTTTTAGAATACTTAATGAAGTAAAAAACTTCTCATAAGCTGGTTTGAAACTTATCAATTTCTTTATCCGGCATAGAAACAGGTGCTAGTGAACTACTCGGCAATTGAATTGCCAGAGCATCTGATGTGCGGTCCGAAAGGGTCGTAGATTCAGGGTGCGTCCATAACACCATTACTGCTGCCTTTTCCAGGCTACACAGCTACTTTTTGTACTTGTATCTGGCTCAGCCCGGATACGGGCATTTTTCTTACTTTTCCATACTGCATTTGATATTTCTTTAAAATATTATACGCTCCTACAGCATCCGCATTATAGATTGTCTCTCCTTCTTTATACAGTCCCCTTCTCTTTCGGTTCTTTTTTTCTGCATATTTTTTCGA
>JBGVFN010000137.1:0-6191 GCA_045121095.1 Lachnospiraceae bacterium
CTCCGCTGACATCTCTGCCAGCTTATCTTTTAACTGCATCTCCTTGTAAAGCATCCCGCTGGTATTGAAAAATTTCTTCAGTGGCAGCCCGCTCCTCTGATGCCATTCTTTCAATTCTTCATAGGTAGGATTCTTCTCCACGATCGGACGTTCCTCAAACTCCACCTGATTTTCTTCCAGCCATTTCAAAGCCTTCAAACAGGTGCTGCACTTTCTATAAACCAAAACTAACATGTCTTCTCTCCTTCTACTCCAGAATTCTCTTCAAAAACGCTTCCATCTCTTTTTCATAAAGCTCACTGTCCACACAGTAGCTCATTCCATGAGCCGCGCCCTTTACAAACACGATCCGTTTGTCCTCAGAACCACAGGCATCATAGCAATCCTGGCTCATCCTGCTCGGCACAAAATAATCCTCGTCCCCGTGAATGAACAGCACAGGAATTCTGCAATGCTCCATAGCTTCCAGCGCAGAATGCTCCTCAATATCAAATCTGCCGAAGATCTTCGCCCCTATCTTCACCGTCGTATAAGTCACATTGACCGGGAACCTCATCTGCTTCATCACTTCTTTTAAGATTTCCTTTGGAGCAGAATATGGACAATCTGCCATAATTCCTTTTACATTTGCCGGAAGGCCCAAATCCGCAGTCATAAGTACTGTAGATGCGCCCATGGAGATACCCGCAAGTATGATCGGTGTCTCATCCCCAAATCGTCTGTTCGCATAGCGAATCCAGTCCATACAGTCATAACGCTCTTTTACGCCGAATGTAATCACCTTTCCGCCGCTCTTTCCATGACCACGCTGGTCAACTAACAGCGCATTATATCCTGCCTTCTGTGCATACAGCAAAATTCCATTTCCATCTCTTAATGCCGTTCCATGATACCCATGGAAAAACAGAATCAGCGGTGCTCCATCCTTCACATGGTAATATTTTCCAGCCAATGTGATTCCATCCTTTGCCTCGATAAAAATCCTCTGAAAATGCAGCTTTCCAGCCTTTTCCATACCTTTTTTTACAATCTCTTCATAAGGCTCATACTGTTTGCCCTGAAGCATCTCAGTTTCCAGCCCCTCATTTTTCTTAACTCTTCCAAATACCATCTTATATACGGTATAAACTCCGACGCCTCCCACTGACAGGATTGCGCCCACATTTCGAAACATTTTTTTCATACTATCCACTCCTTGCATTTACATGCCTCTTTCACATTTTTACCCTCTATAGGAAAAATATTCTAGCATAAGGTACTTTCGCAAACAATTAAAAAAGAATTAAAATTCGCTTAAATTTGCATAGTTTTTACTGTTTTTTTATATAGCCGGTGGTATAATGATGAGACTAGGATTTTATATCCTGAATTTCATCGTATGTAAGGAGATTTCATATGAATATCATTATTGTAGGCTGCGGTAAAGTAGGTTATACCCTCGTTGAGCAGTTAAGCAATGAAGAACATAATATTGTTGTTGTTGACAAAAACGCTGAAAAAGTTCAGTACATTACAGATAATCTGGATGCCATGGGCATCGTCGGCAATGGTGTCAGCTACCAGACTCTTTTGGAAGCCGGTGTTGCAAACTCAGACCTGGTAATTGCGGTCACAGGCTCTGACGAAGAAAACCTGCTCTGCTGTCTGATTGCAAAAAAGACCGGTAACTGCCAGACCATCGCCCGTGTGCGCAATCCAATCTATAACTCAGAAATCGACTTTTTAAAAGAAGAATTCGGACTTGCAATGATCATCAATCCGGAGCTGACAGCCGCAAGAGAAATTGCCAAAATGTTCCAGTTCCCATCAGCCATCCGTGTAGATACCTTTGCACGAGGCCATGTAGAAATGCTTCACTGCAAGCTGGCAAAGGATTCACCATTGATTGGTGTCAAACTGGCAAACCTTCATCAGAAGCTAAAGGTCAGTGTCCTTGTCTGTGAAGTTATGCGCGGTGATGAGGTCATTATTCCAAATGGTAATTTTGTCTTTGAAGAAAACGATATTATCGCTATCGCTTCCAACCGCAGAAATGCCATGACCTTCTTTAAAAATGCGGGCATTATGAAAAACCCGGTAAAAAATGCAATTTTAGCAGGCGGCGGAAAGATTTCCTATTATTTAGCGAAAAATCTTATAATGTCCGGCATCGACGTTACGATCATTGAACAGAATCCGTCCCGTGCCGATTTTCTAAGCGAAGAACTGCCTGAAGCAACGATCATTTTAGGCGATGCCACTGATCAGTCATTGCTTGAGCAGGAGGAATACAAAACAGCTGATGGATTTGCCTGCCTGACAGGACTTGATGAAGAAAATATTCTGCTGGCTCTCCATGTAAACGCAAATTCCAAGGCAAAGACCGTTACAAAGGTAAACCGAATCACCTTCCAGAATGTAATCGATAAACTTGATCTCGGAAGTATCGTTTATCCAAGAGTCACAACTGCTGACTACATTGTAAAATATGTTCGTTCTGCAAGCGCAGCACAAAATGATAATAATGTAGAAACTTTATATAAGCTGGCAAACGGAAAAGCAGAAGCACTGGAATTTAATATTACTGACAGTTCCCGCGTTACTGATATTCCTCTTCAGCAGCTTAAGATCAGAAAGAATACACTGATCGGATGTATTTACCGCAATGGTAAGGTCATCTTCCCAGGTGGTCAGGATATGATCAAAGTTGGTGATACCGTTATGGTCGTACTTTCCGGCTACCGTCTGTCTGATATTGAAGATATCCTGGAGGATAAGGAATAATGAATTATTCGATGATTATTTTCATTTTAGGACACTTACTTAGATATGAAGCATTGTTTTTGCTGCTTCCTACAGTGACCGGATTCATTTACGGGGAAGAAGAAACCGTTGCGTTTCTCGGAATCGCCTTTTTGGCCTTTGTGATCGGAACTATTTTGTCATTGAAGATTCCTAAGAGCAAACAGCTCTATCCAAGAGACGGTTCTGTTACCGTTGCCCTTGGATGGATCGTACTTAGTATTTTTGGTGCACTGCCATTTACCATATGCGGCGATATTCCATTTTATGTAGATGCCCTTTTTGAAACGATTTCCGGTTTTACCACCACTGGCGCAAGTGTATTGCCTGACGTGGAAGCACTCAGCCATGCAAGCATTATGTGGAGAAGCTTTACCCACTGGGTAGGCGGCATGGGAGTATTTGTTTTTATTCTTTCCCTGCTTCCAATGATTGGCGGCTCTACCATGCAGCTTATGAAAGCGGAATCACCTGGACCATCTGTGGATAAATTTGTTCCAAAAGTAAAGGACACCGCAAAGCTTTTGTACAGTATTTATATTGTAATTACGGCAATTCAGGTCGTTGTGCTTTTATTGGCAAAAATGCCATTATTCGATACACTGACGCTGACCTTTGGTACTGTTGGAACCGGTGGTTTCGGTATTAAAAATGACAGTCTTGCAGGTTACACCTCATTGCAGCAAAATATCATTACATTTTTCATGATTATCAGTGGTATCAACTACAGCTTCTACTTTTTGATCATTTCAAAGAAGTTTAAAGATGCCCTCCATTTGGAAGAGGTTCGCTGGTATCTTGGAATAATTTTTGCATCAGTTGCGGCAATCACCCTGAATATCTGGCATTTATATGGCGGCCTCGGGGAATCTTTAAAACATGCATTTTTCCAGGTAGGCTCCATCATTACCACCACAGGATATTCCAGTACAGATTTTAATCTCTGGCCGGAATTTTCAAAAACCATCCTGATTATCCTGATGATCATCGGTGCCTGCGCAGGAAGTACTGCCGGCGGATTTAAAGTTTCCAGAATGCTGATTTTGTTAAAGAGTATCAAAATAGAACTTTCCAGCATGATCCATCCTCGTGAAGTAAAAAAAATCCGTATGGATGGTCACGTTGTAAAACCTGAAACACTTCGTACAGCCCAGGTCTACCTGGTTCTGTACTGGACAATTTTCCTGATGTCAATCCTTTTGATCAGTATTGACAATTTTGATTTTACTACTAACTTTACTGCTGTTGCAGCAACCTTTAATAATATCGGACCTGGCCTTGCAGGCGTAGGACCAATGAGTAACTTTAATGGTTACTCCGTATTTTCAAAAATCGTACTCATGTTAGGTATGCTGATCGGACGTCTGGAGCTTTATCCAATCATCCTGCTTCTGATGCCGGCTACCTGGAAACGTAAATAAGGATAAGGGGGATTACTTATGACAACAGAAAACGCTGAAATTCTCTGGAATGACAGAAAGCATCATCTCTGGTTTCCACTCAGCTTCACAAGCTATTACATTGAAGATGACCGTCTGATGATCAAAAAAGGACTCTTAAGCACCACTTTAGATGAAACACTGCTCTACCGCATCATCGACATTTCCTTTCAGCAGACACTTGCAGGAAAAATCTTCGGAACAGGAAATGTAATCTTAAAAACAAAAGCCGATGCAAGTCATGAAATCGTACTGGAAAACATTGCAAAACCATTAGAAGTTCGAAAAATGCTCTCCAAACTGGCAGAAGAAAGCCGCGATAAGCGCAATGTAGTGGGTAAAGAATTCTACAGCAGCGACCATATGGACTTAGATGGTGACGGAATCTGCGACTTTGACGAATAGCTAATCGAAAATGACGAAGGAAATTAACTTCCCTCGTCATTTTTTATTGTCACAAATGGATTTCCTGCTTCCAGGTCCCTTTTACTGATATAAACTGTAATCCAAAGATTTTCTGCTAAAGGCCGCTCTTTTGTCTGGAGTTTCATTTCTTCGAAAGAATCCTCTATACACATTTTCAGAAGTTTTTCTTTCAATTTTTCCACATTTTTCGAATCTCTTTTATCCACTAAAATTGTCAGATAGGCAGTATCCATTGTTGTAATACTGCTGATAAGTTTCGGTTTTTGTGGTAAATTTCCAAGAATCATCCCTACAATTAGACCAATAATACAGATAATACTCCATTTTTTTCTCATATGCCTATCCCCTTTCTTCAATTTAATCATATCGCAAACAGTATGCCTTAGTAAACAGTAAGTTGTTATATTTTCATTTACTAAACAATAAGTTGTTAAACAGTAAATTATGATTTGTAGGATTATTATTTATAATATTTCCAAGAAATGGGGGACTTTCTTTATGAAACGCATACATATGAGAATCGAGGAACTGCTCGCAGAACGAGGTATTAGTAAAAATCAGATTTGTAAAGATTTAGATATTCCTCGCGGTAACTTTAACAGATATTGCAGAGATGAATTTCAGCGAATTGACGCAAATTTAATTGTGAAGCTTTGCGGATATTTAGAATGTGGTATTGAAGAATTGATGGTAATTGTAGATTGTTAGCAACTAAGAGGGTGAGCGTAATATATCCGCTCACCCTCTTATCTTTTCAGTATTTAGTTACCATTCATCAGCATTTCAACTTCTTCAATGCCGCCAAGGATTCCCGCTCTGCGTTCGTTTGCAAGCAGTCCCTTATTGTATTTATAAAATCTGCCGCATTCATTTTCTGACAGGAACTTTGCTCCGTAGAAATTGACGGTCAGCTCTGTGATAAAGACTACCATTTCCTGACTTTCGCCAAAAGCACGCTCCATAAAATCAAAGGCACATTCCAGATTTTCTGAGGTAGCAGCAATTACCTGTTCTCTCTTTTCCGTTTCCTTCACAAATTCTGTGCGGGCTCTTTCAAAGCTTTTTGCAGCCTCTGTAATTCCTTCCCCTTTGACAATCTGACCATAGGATTCCAGTGTCTTTGCAAGCTCTTTCTGCAAATGCTCTGTTTTTCTGTCAATTCGACCGCTTTCTCTGTCAATTTCCGTTTTTGCCAGAATATCATGAGACATTGCATATAAAAGTTCTGCCGGACTCTCTCCTTCTGCAAGTTTTCTTCTGAAATTCTTTAAAGCATCAAATAATACTGTTACGTAGGCATCCACATCATATGCATTCTCGAATTTTTCAGACAATGCTGCTAAAAGTAATCCGATCACACTTAATCTTTCATCAAATGGAGCAAACTTCAGTTTTTCATAAACAGATTCCATCACATTGCCCTGTAAAATACCCTGAATCTGATAATCTGTCTGGTATTTATAATACAATTCCAGGTAATTTGCAAAATCCTTCGCAATCTTTTCATGCTGGATATACTGAAAAATAACCTCCTGATCCACTTCC
>JBGVFN010000138.1:0-2573 GCA_045121095.1 Lachnospiraceae bacterium
TTACAGCCCAGGTCATCATGCAGCTCCTGATAAATATTAACCAGTGACGGCGGGATATCCACCTGGGGTTTTACAGAAAAGCTTAATCCATGGGCCTGGCCGTTGTTGTGATAAGGATCCTGTCCCAAAATAACCACCTTCACCTGAGAAAGGGGTGTAAAATCAAAGGCATTGAAAATATCATTTGCCTCCGGAAATATCTGATAATTGGTGTATTCTTCCCGAATCTTATAATACAGGTCCTTATAATACGGTTTCTTAAATTCTTCTTTTAAAGGAACCAGCCAGTCATTGCTGATTGCTGCCATGGATATCGCCTCATCTTTCATTTAATGAATAATTTCCGCAGGAAATTATGAATGTCTGCTGAATTTACTTAAGACAGTTCAGCAAAGCTGAACTGTTACCAATTTTCTAACTTACAACCGCATGGAGAGTCCACGGTCTGACAGATACTGTTTCAGATCACGGATTTCCAGTTCTTTATAATGGAATAAGGATGCTGCCAGAGCGGCATCGGCTTTGCCCTCAGTCAGTGCATCATAAAAATGGCTTTTTGCACCTGCGCCGCCGGATGCGATGACAGGAATGGATACTTCGTTGGCAATGGCCCGTGTCAGTTCGATGTCATAGCCATTTTTCACACCGTCACAGTCCATACTGGTCAGCAGAATCTCACCGCAGCCCAGTTCATGAACTTTTGCAGCCCATTCCACAGCATCCAGACCAGTATCAATGCGGCCGCCATTTTTGTAAATATTCCAGCCGGTTCCATCGGCTCTGCGTTTGGCATCAATGGCTACCACCACGCACTGGCTGCCGAATTTATCCGCCGCTTCACTGATCAGATACGGATTGTTGATGGCCGCAGAATTAACAGAAATCTTATCTGCGCCTTCCCGCAGAATCTCCTTAAAATCATCCACCGTGCGGATTCCGCCGCCAACAGTGAAGGGAATAAATACCTTTTCCGCTACTCGTCTGACCATATCCACAACGGTCTTTCGTGCATCAGAAGACGCTGTAATATCAAGAAAAACCAGCTCATCGGCCCCTGCGCGGTCATATTCCGCAGCCACCTCCACCGGATCTCCTGCATCTCTTAAATTCACAAAATTAACCCCTTTTACCACTCGGCCGTTATTCACGTCCAGACAGGGTATAATTCTCTTGGTAAACATGTAGAAAACCTCCAGTTGCTTTATTCATCGCAGTTTATTTATCACAGTTCTATTTATCACCGTTTTTTCATCACAGTTTTTACATTACCGTTTTATTCATTACAGTTCTGCAAAATTTTTCAAAATATGAAGACCGGTGCTGCTGCTCTTTTCCGGGTGGAACTGGCAGGCAAATACATTGCCGCTTTCCACAGATGCATGAATTGTGGTACTGTAGTTGGTTGAAGCTGCCACAATGGATTCATCTGCTGCCTTCAGATAATAGGAATGTACGAAATAAACGTAAGCACCCTGGTCAATCCCCTGAAACAGCTTTGCGCCCTTCGTAATATCCAGAGAATTCCAGCCCATATGGGGGATCTTCAGCCCTTCGCAGGGAGGAATCCGCAAAATATCTCCTTTTAAAATACCCAGGCCCTCTGCTCCCGGACTTTCTTCACTGTGTTCAAATAAAAGCTGCAGACCCAGACAAATTCCAAGAAATGGCTTTCCGCTGGCCGCGAAATCACGAATCACGTCCACCAGACCAAAATTTCTCAGATTCTGCATGGCATCGCCAAATGCTCCCACACCGGGAAGAATGGCTTTATCTGCCGCCTGAATCACTGCAGGATCTCTGGTGATCACAGTTTCCTCACCCAGAGAAAGCAGTGCTTTTTCTACACTTTTTAAATTACCTGCATCATAGTCAATAATTGCAATCATATGTATTTCCTTTTCGTATTATGCGCAAAAGATCAGACCAGACATGGGACTTTTGCACAATATTTTTGGTAAGCTTTGTTACCGCTTAGAACTTCTTTATTCTATCACAGGATAAAATATTAGACAAGTCGATGTTTTGTAAAAAAGGGGTTGAAATCGCAGCGGACACTATTTCGCTGCGGGATATTCGTTGCAGAGCAGGCGATATGCCGGTTCGTCTTCTTCGATTTCAGGGAAACGTCCGATAGGCTCGTAGAAACGGTTGTCGTTTTCGTCATCGTTGCACATGGAAACTTCGCCTAAGAGTACTGCTCCGGTTCCTGCTTCTACATGGAAGTCATGGTACATATACGGATAAATGGTGATGCTTTCGCCGGGAGTAAGTTTTACCTGTGTACCAGCAGGTACGGTAAATTCTCTTCCGTCACAATTTACGGTTACATCCGTGTCTGCAAACTGTCCGTCTTCGGTGGAATTGTAGACCGTAATCAGTACGTTGCCGCCGCCTCGATTGATGATATCTTCCATCTTATTCCAGTGAAAATGCATGGGCGCCATCTGACCGTCATTAACCATAAGCAGCTTCTCTGCGTAGGTTTTGGTGTATTTTTTGTTTTTCACATTACCGTTTCGGATAGTGATCAGAGCGAAACCGACTTCATCAAATTTGCCAAGGCCGTAGTCGGT
>JBGVFN010000139.1:0-5462 GCA_045121095.1 Lachnospiraceae bacterium
GTCAGGCTACGATTTCGCTATCCCTTCTTCTCGCCCACACCTCACGATGTAAACCTTGGGAGTCGCTATGGGGTTCGTCGGCAACTACGCCCCTTGTGGACTTTCACCACAGACTGACGGCATGCCCGTCATACTCAAAAAAAGGCCGCAAACCTACATTTGCGGCCCCTTCAGCAAAGTTAACCTAAAATAATCGAATAACAATCAGCCTACTTGCTCTTTTTCAGTACTTTCGTTTCCAACGGATTCATGGTTTCTTCCATGCTTCCATAAATACATTCATATCCTTCCGGTATTTTCACACAGACAGGTTTTCTTGCAAAGTTCTGTATAAACAGGTATTCTGTTTCCTCATTTTCTCTGCAGGTTACTTCCACACCTTCCGGTAATTCCCTGATCTTTAAGGGAATTTCTGCTTCCTGAACAATACCCGCGTAAAGGTCCTGATAGAAACGTTCTTCCAGATCGGCTGCCACATAATATGCATGGCCTTTTCCGTAAGTGTGATGAGTCAGTACGGGCATTCCCTGATAAAAGTCCTCTGTGTAGACCATCAGAGGTTCTGCGCCTTTTGTTTCAACCAGATCGCAGAAGTTTTTGCATGTGTAGGTTTTGGAAAGTTTCAGATGATTGTTTTTCACAGGCTGTGCATGATTTTCTTCCCAGTCATACAGGGCATCCATTTCTGTGCTGCGAAGTCCCATAACGTCCATGAGACCATGGGGAGTTCCGCCCAGATGACAGCGGTCTGTCTGGTCCACAATGCCGGACCAGTATGTCATAACCAAAGTACCGCCTGCTTCTACGAAATCAGCCAGTTTTTTCTCATAGCCTTCCCGGAACATATATGCCATGGGGACTGCCAGAATCTGATAATCCGTAAGTTCATGATCCATGGAAAGGATATCCACGTCCAGTCCCTGACAGCGCAGTGCTTTATACTGCTTTTTCACACATTCCATATAATGCAGGTCCTGATTTCGGGGTCCCTGTGAATCTTTCATGGCCCAGTCATTTTCCCGGTCATAAAGAACGGCTGCCCGTGCATGAATCTCACTGCCTGTGATTTCTGTAAGTTTTTCAAGGGCTTCGCCGATTTCTGTTACTTCCCGGAAAACTCTGGTGTCAGAACCGCCATAATGGTCGATGACGGCACCATGGAATTTTTCAGAAGCCCCTCTGCTCTGACGCATCTGGAAATACATGACACTGTCGGAGCCGTGAGCTAGTGCATGAAGAGATGCGGCCTGAAGCATTCCCGGCTTTTTCAGCTTACTGACAGACTGCCAGTTGGTAGCGGAAGGACAGGATTCGATCAGCAGGAAAGGCTTTTTCTGAATACTGCGCATCAGGTCGTGCTGCAGTCCGCAGTCCAGAGCAGTTTCCCATTCTTCTTCCTTGTGCCATGTGGGATAATTGTCCCATGAAATAATATCCACTGCATCTTTAAATTTACCGTAATCCAGTTCTGCAAAATCGTACATCAGATTGACGGTTGTAGGCTTATCAGAACCACCTGCTAAAAGTGCTGCCTTTTCCACTTCGATAAATTCCAGAGTCTGTTTGGTCACAAAACGTTTCCAGTCCAGTGTCAGGGCGTGCAGTGCCATTTCCCCTCTGGGAGACGGGCTTTCAATTTCTTCAAAGCTGTTATACCGATGACTCCAGAAGGTGGTGCACCACTGTTTGTTCAGATTATCAATGGTTCCATATTTCTCACGAAGCCATTCTCTAAAGGCCTGCTGACAAAGAGGGCAATGGCATTCTCCACCAAATTCATTGCTGATATGCCACAGGATCACCGCCGGATGGGAACCAAATCTGCGGGCCAGTTCCTGATCAATCTGTGTTACCTTTTCGCGGTACACAGGAGAAGTATAACAATGATTCTGCCGTCCGCCAAACAGATTTCGATGTCTGTCGGGTGTTACCCGAAGCACCTCCGGATAACGGTCGGAAAGCCATTTGGGCCGTGCACCGGAAGGTGTGGAAAGAACCACAGAAATACCATTTTTGTAAAGGCGTTCCATGGTATCCTCCAGCCATCCAAACTCATATCTGCCCTCCTCCGGCTCCAGCATGGACCATGAAAACATCCCGATGGATACGGTATTAATATGGGCCTTTTTAAAATATTTCATGTCTTTTTCCAGAATATCGGGTCTATCCAGCCATTGCTCTGGATTATAATCGCCCCCATGCAGTAAATGCTGATACTGTACCTGTTTTCTCATTATGAAGTCACCTCTTAATTATCAAGTTTCTTTTTGGACATAACTGCTGTCCGGGCAATCCTCTGTTTGTTCATATGGATCAGCCCCGTCACATAGCTGCTGTCCGAGACCTTTTTATACAGAAAAAGGACACTGCAAAAAATTTCTTATTTACAGTATCCTTTTCTTCCACATCCACATATAAATATTCCCAATAACTCAACGTATCCGGGTCACTGTTGGTCAGATGAGGAAAGTTCGGGGGAATTATGGTAAATTCACCACCCTCAAAGCGCATTTCTTCTTCTCCAAGAGTCAAAACACCCTGTCCCTGATGACAATACCCGATTTCCAGATAATTATGAAAATGCAGACAATCCGCATCGCTTGCATAATTCAGTCTCCATTTTTTGCCCAAAAGTACCAGCAGCGGACTTCCCTCCGGCATCTTATAATAACGATATTCCAGCCTCGGTTTTCTCTTTTTTGTCATATTTCCATTCCCCCCTTTCTGTCATATTTGCATCATTTATTCCGACATTTGCAGGTATATTTCTTAAAGTAATTTCCGTAGGAAATTATGAATGCTTGCTGAATTTATTCAAGACAGTTCAGCAAAGCTGAACTGTTACATTTGTTTTTACAGCATTTTCAGATGAATCTGATATGCTGAGTATTCTGCCATTTCACGAGGAACCGGAAGTCCCACGCCCATCAGTGCTTCTGCAGGATAAATCTTCATGGTAGCCTGATCCTGATACATTTTTCCTGCCTGAAGTCCTTTTAATTTTACATAACCGGTTGCCATATATGCTACCATTTTGAGTACCACCATGTTTACCAGCGCCTCTGTACGATCCTTTGAAACAAACATCCATGCACCGATTTCCTGTTCAAAAGGATTGGTCAGTCTATAATACCAGCCCTTCTGGATCAGTTCTCCAAAACGGTGATAGTCCTGAATCTGTCTGCGGATCTCTTCTTTTTCATCTTCTGACAATTTACCCAGATCCAGCTCATAGCCAAAAGTGCCTGCCATGGCAGTGACACCTCTTGTTTTCAGAGAGGTTACACGTCCGGTCTGGTGGTTCGGCACAGCGGATACATGAGAACCCACAGAAGAAATAGGATAGCCAAATGATGTTCCATACTGGATTTTTACACGGTCAATGGCATCGGTATTATCACTGCACCAGATCTGAGGAGAATAATACAGCATACCTGCGTCAAATCTTCCGCCGCCGCCGCTGCATCCTTCAATTAAGATATTGGGATAGCGGGTAACAAGCCGCTCCAGGAAGTCATATACACCCAGCATGTACTTGTATAAAACGGTACCCTGTTCCTCTGTGGTACGGGAATACATGTTGCCAATACTTCGATTCACATCCCATTTGATATATTCCACATTACCCTGATCCAGTACGGCACAGATCCGGTCAAAAATAGTATCTACCACTTCTTTTCGTGAAAAGTCCAGAACCAGCTGGGATCTGCTGCGTTCCGGATTTCTTCCGGGAATAATAAATGCCCAGTCCGGATGTTCCCGGTAAAGGTCACTGTCTTCACTGATCATCTCCGGTTCAATCCAGATGCCGAATTTCAGGCCCATATCATTGATTTTTGAAATCAGCTCACCAAGAGGCTGACCTAATTTTTCTTCATTTACATACCAGTCACCAAGGCTGGTGGTATCACTTTCTCTTTTTCCATACCAGCCATCATCCAGAACCAGCATCTCAATTCCCAAATCGGCTGCTTCCTTTGCCAGATGGCAGAGTTTTTCCCCATTAAAATCAAAATAATTGGCTTCCCAGCTGTTAATCAGGACAGGACGTACCACATCTCTGTATTTGCCTCTGCATAAATGTGTTCGATAACATTCATGGAGATTCTGAGATAATCTGCTAAGTCCCTCATTACTGCAGCTCATAACCACTTCCGGCGCATAAAATGCTTCCCCTGCTTTCAAAGGCCAGGAAAACATCTCATCCTGAAGTCCCATCTGCATTCTTGTCTGATAAACAGAGTCCTGCTCTACTTCTCCCTTAAAACTGCCGCTGTAAACAAAAGACATGGCATAGCATTTGCCGTAATCTTCATTGGTGCCCTGTTCCGCCAGAATCATGAAAGGATTGTAGTGATGGCTGGAGTATCCTCTCCGGCTTCCAATGACCTGAGAACCGTGTCCCACAGCACATCTCTGGTAATTTCTTTCCAACGCATGGCGTCCGTAAAATGTTATCAGATCATAGCTTCCCCATACAAAATCCAGGCAGGCACTCTGTACCTTTTCCAGAGTTACAGTCTGTGTACCTTCATTTTCAATCTTAACGGATCTGGTAATAATGTCCATTTCCGGCAGCACGCCATATAACAGTGTTACTTTCAGATTGGTTACAGAATCCTTCAAAATAACTTCCAGTGTTTCTGCTTCTTCTTCCTCTGCATATACCGCAGGCAGACCCTGCAGACCATATTTGCCCTTTTTCACCTCATAACCGCAGTATCTCAGCTCACAGGCATAAGAACCATCTGCATTTTTTACAGTAAGAGCCGGACTGCGGTAATCGCCTGTACCGAAAGAAGGATATTCCTGGGGAAGAACATCCAGAGAATACGTTCTGTCTGCTCCTGCATCATAAGGATTACCGGAAAAACCTCTGTCTACGTAATTCAGAAGATATTCCATGCTGCCTTCTGTTCTGGCACCGTAATAAAGATGCAGTAAAACACCATATGCATCTGCTTTCATCTGATAAGTCGTATTTTTTGTATGAAGCGTGAATGTATTTTCTTTTGAATCAATCATAATTGCCATATACCTTCTCCTTTTGCTATCGTTTATAGTTTATCGTTCTATATTTCCTTCTCTGGCCTTATTGTAACATACCATAATGCGACTTTGAATAGCAAAATTTTTTATGCTTTATGTAAATATACTTTTTTTATTGCTATAAATGAGCAAATTTTGAAAATTGCACAAAGTTACCCTACCATTTTCAGGACATCTTCCAAAGACATCCCCTTTCGGATATTCTGATACAGGGCTGTAACCTGTTCTTCTTTGATCTTTTTTCGAAAATAGTGATATCCGTCTTCAAAAGTGCAGTATTTTCCAGTACAGGTACAGCACATGTAGTGCACCAGGGACATGATCAGCCAGTATCTTTCAACTCCTGTCCGGGTACGGATCTGATATTTATCCCATGACAGTGTAGTCTTACTCTGTCGGAAAAATAATTCGAT
>JBGVFN010000140.1:0-20653 GCA_045121095.1 Lachnospiraceae bacterium
AGCCGTATGGCCCAGAAACAGCCGAAAGTCTGGGCCACAGAAGAAAAAAACAGCCGTATGGACCAGAAGCAGCAAAAAGTCTGGGCCACAGAAGGAAAAAACAGCCGTATGGCCCAGAAAGAGCAAAAAAGAGGTGCAGCAGGAGAAAAAGAAAAGCAACGGCGGAATTATAGCGAACCATTACCTATATTTACAGCAAAACATTTATAACAAAAAAAGAACCCGCTTAAAAAAGCAGGTTCTAAATTCAAAAACTAAATTCAAAAATTAAATTCACAAAGATAAAATCTCCATATAAAAGCATTCCCATATACAGAAGTTTTATACACAGCAATTCTTATGAATACATAAAGTAGCGGACATGTCTGTTTGCCGGGACTTTCATAAGAAATACTTATAGTAAATACTTATAATAAACACTTACTGTTCGCAGTTACCTACTGTTCTGGGGTAAGGCAGTACGTCACGGATATTAGCCATGCCAGTCAGGTACATTACGCAGCGTTCAAAGCCAAGACCAAAGCCGGAGTGGCGAACGGAACCATATTTACGAAGATCCAGATAGAATTCATAATCTTCTTTATTCAGTCCCAGTTCTTCCATACGAGCTACCAGCTTGTTATAGTCATCTTCACGCTGGCTGCCGCCGATGATTTCGCCGATGCCGGGTACCAGACAGTCCATAGCAGCAACGGTTTTGCCGTCTTCGTTCAGTTTCATGTAGAAAGCTTTGATTTCCTTCGGATAGTCAGTTACGAAAACAGGGCGCTTGAAGATTTCTTCTGTCAGGTAACGTTCATGTTCGGTCTGCAGGTCGCATCCCCAGCTTACTTTATATTCAAATTTATCGTTGTGTTTCATCAGGATGTCGATTGCTTCGGTATAAGTAATATGACCGAATTCGGAATCCAGAACGTTCTGCAGACGAGCAAGAAGGCCCTTGTCGATGAACTGGTTGAAGAATTTCATTTCTTCAGGAGCTTTTTCCAGAACGTAGCGGATGACGTATTTTAACATCGCTTCTGCTACTTTCATGTTATCATTTAAATCAGCAAATGCCATTTCAGGCTCGATCATCCAGAATTCTGCGGCATGTCTTGCTGTGTTGGAGTTTTCTGCACGGAAAGTAGGTCCGAAGGTGTAAACGTTACGGAATGCCATACAGAAAGGTTCTACGTTCAGCTGGCCGCTTACGGTCAGGTTGGTCATACGGCCGAAGAAGTCTTCGGAGTAGTCGATGGAACCATCTTCTGTGCGGGGCGGATTTGCCATATCCATGGTGGTAACCTGGAACATTTCGCCTGCACCTTCACAGTCGCTGGCTGTGATCAGTGGGGTGTGAACGTAAACAAAGTCATTGCTCTGGAAGAATTCGTGAATTGCCTGAGCGATGCAGGAACGAACACGGAAAACAGCCATAAATGTGTTTGTACGAGGACGCAGATGAGGCATGGTACGTAAGAAATCCATGCTGTGGCGTTTTTTCTGCAGGGGATAATCCGGTGTGGAAGCACCTTCCAGAGTAATGCTGGAAGCCTGCATTTCAAAAGGCTGCTTTGCCTGAGGTGTAGCCACCAGAGTACCAGTAGCGATAATAGCAGTTCCTACATTATAATGAGAAATCTCATTGAAGTTGGGTGCGGAATCGTTGTATACGATCTGCAGTGTATCGAAAAAGCTGCCGTCATTTAATACGATAAAACCGAAGGTTTTGGAACCGCGTACGCTGCGGATCCAGCCGCCTACGCTGATTTCTTTGTTCAGGTAAGTTTCCGGGCTGCGGAAAATCTCTTTAACAGTTACTAAATTCATAAAATTTCCCTCCATAATTTATACAGTATCACCGCTTAAGATGAAGTATGGTTATATTCAAAATCTCATAGAAACTCATAGACCTTTTGAATAGACTTTCTGAAAAAACAAATGTAATCGTTCAGCAGATGCTGAATCCTTACTTAAATTCCTTCGACAAAAACGGATGAATTTAATGGCTGGTAATCAGTATATACTATAAGTGCAACATCTTCAAGCGATTTAAGTAAAATTCACCGAAATCGCCTTTGTTTTCGCGGACAGGCAATTCCTGGCAGGACTTTAAAAAGCAGCAGGTATGTCTGAAAAAGAGAAATGAAAACTGTGTTTTGTTCTTGAAAAGTGCAGAAAAAGGGTTGAAGATATGAGAAAAAAGTATCAAAAATATCCAAAAATGTTGTGGACAGAAAAATATATTTACCAAATAAATATGAAAAAATTAGGGTGAAAATACCTCTAAGTGATTAAATTCACGCAAAAGTGACGTTATTTTCCATAAAAAGCCTTTTGGAAAAATGAAAATTTTGTTCACATTATAAAAATTGTATGATATAATGTACAGACAACTAAAAATGTAACGGTTCAGTAAAATATTTGTATTTTTTCGGTACGAATGGAAGCATTTACAAATATATGAATAAAAGTATTTATAAATACATAAATAGAAGCATTTATGAATACATGAATACAAACATTTATGAATACATGAATGGAAGCATTTATGAATACAAACATTTATAAATACATGAATGAAAGCATTTATAAATATTTGTATGCGTTATGCTTAACTGAGCGGTTACAGGAATAGTAATAGTTCGGTCTGTAATTAAGCAGTTTTGAACGGAGTGACCACTGGTTTAAGAGGTTAGTGGTTGCTAAGAATCAATATGAGAGGTGATAACGTGATTAAAAAAGAAATGGTCGCTATGCTTCTTGCAGGTGGTCAGGGCAGCCGTTTGGGTGTACTGACACAGAATGGTGCAAAGCCTGCTGTTGCATTTGGCGGCAAATATCGTATTATTGATTTTCCCCTGAGTAATTGTATTAATTCTGGTATCGATACGGTAGGTGTACTGACACAGTATCAGCCTTTGCGTCTGAATTCCCATATCGGCATTGGCATGCCCTGGGATCTGGACCGCAACAATGGTGGTGTTTCCATTCTTCCTCCGTATGAAAAGAGTGCCAATACCAACTGGTATACCGGTACTGCAAACGCAATTTATCAGAATATTCAGTTCCTGGATACATATAACCCCGAATATGTACTGATTCTGTCCGGCGATCACATCTATAAGATGGATTACGAAATTATGCTGGACTACCACAAGGCAAATGATGCAGCGTTAACGATTGCAACCATGCCTGTACCGTGGGAAGAGGCAAGCCGTTTCGGTCTGGTATTGACAGATGGCAATGGCAGAATCACTGAATTTGAAGAAAAACCTGCAAATCCCAGAAGCAATCTGGCTTCCATGGGTATTTATATTTTCACATGGTCCAAGTTAAGAGAGTCTCTGTTAGCGACTTCCGAGCAGCCTGAATGTGACTTTGGTAAGCATGTAATCCCTTACATTTTCAATCAGGGCGAGAGAATTTTTGCTTACGAATACAATGGATACTGGAAAGATGTTGGTACTTTAAGTTCTTATTGGGAAGCAAATATGGAACTGATCGATATTATTCCGGAATTTAATCTGTATGAAGAATTCTGGAAAGTATATACCAAGTGCGATGCACTACCTCCTCAGTACATTGGCGCAGATGCAAAGATCCACAGATGTATCATTGGTGAAGGCAGCGAAATTTACGGTGATGTTACCAATTCTGTTATCGGTTCAGGTGTCATTATTGAAGAAGGCGCAGTGATACGTAATTCTGTTATTATGACCGGAACAAAAGTTGGTAAAGGCACCATCATTGATAAGTCCATTATCGCAGAAAATGTTAAAATTGGTGAAAACTGTGTACTTGGTACAACCGAATTTGCATACAAGGAAAGTAAGCTGAGTACGAAGGTATATGCATCTGATATTGTAACGATCGCTGAGAATTCTGTAATCCCCGATGGAATCAAGATTGGTGTAAATACCGCAATTTCCGGTGTAACAACAAAAGAAGATTATACAGATGGTTCTTATCTGGACAGCGGTGATTTTGTAGTAAAGGAGGGTGCCTCCAAATGAAAGCAATAGGTATTATTTTAGCAGGCGGCAATAACAAAAAGATGAGAGTGCTGACAAAGAAGCGTGCTATTCCGGCTATGCCCGTTGGCGGAAGCTACAGATGCATCGACTTTGCATTAAGCAGCATGACCAATTCCCGTATTAAGACAGTTGCTGTCCTGACACAGTATAATTCACGCTCTTTAAGCCAGCATCTGAATTCCTCCAAATGGTGGGATTTCGGCAGAAAACAGGGAGGTTTGTTCGTATTTTCTCCAACGATCACAGCAGAAAATGGCGAATGGTACCGCGGTACGGCAGACTCCATTTATCAGAATCTGGACTTTTTAAAGAAACAGCATGAACCTTATGTAGTAATTGCTTCCGGAGATTCTGTTTATAAGGTTGACTTTGATAAAGTAATCGATTACCATATTGAGAAGAATGCTGATATCACGATTATTACAAAGGCTATGCCTGAGGGTACAGATCTGACACAGTACGGTATCGTGACAACCGATGAAAATGGACGGATTCTGAACATGGAAGAAAAGCCTATGGTTGCACAGAACAATATCGTGTCCTGTGGTATCTATGTAATCAGAAGAAGACTGCTCATCGAACTGATTGAGAAATGTGCAGAAGAAGACCGTTACGATTTTGTAAATGATATTCTGATTCGTTACAAAGCCGTTAAGAAGCTGTATGCTTATCCTCTGGAAACATACTGGCAGAAGATTTCTGATGTACAGTCTTATTACGATCTGAACATGGATTTCCTGAAGAGAGAAAACAGAGATTTCTTCTTCAATCAGTATCCTGAGATTCATACCAAGATTGATGACAATCCGCCTGCCAAATATAACCCCGGCGCTGCTGTGAAGAACAGCCTGATTTCCAGCGGATGCATCATTAACGGCGAAGTTGAAAACTCTGTATTATTCAAGAAAGTATTTATAGGCAACAATTGTGTAATTAAAAACTGCGTCATTCTCAATGATGTTTATATCAGTGACAATGCTCATATTGAAAATTGCATCATTGAAAGCAGAGGAACCATCAAACCGGGTGAAATCCGCATTGCGGACGGCAAACCCCAGGTTCTGATTGAAAATAACGAAAGATATCCAATGTAAATTGTCTGTATTTCAGGGGGTGCTTTAAGTTCTCCTGCTATGATACATAATACAGGAAACTTAAAGCATATACAGGATAGTACAAAAAGAGTGATATATGATCTGTAACAGTTCAGTCATGTTATATGACTGGACTGTTTTAAACAGGGAACAATTTCATCCGGCATTCACGCGCATATTAAAAGGGAATTTACTCAGTAATTGCTCAGCATCGGCTGAGGCATTTACGTATATTCCAATTTACGCTTGATGGAATTGTTGATAAATATGCCCTTGGTGGCTTACGCTTACCAGGGGGCGTTAATTATACACAAGGAGGATATCCCGCGTGCAGATAACAGATGTGAGGGTAAGAAAAATTTCCAGTGAGAACAGTAACAAGATGAAGGCAATTGCTTCCATCACCATTGATGGCGTTTTTGTTGTTCATGACATTAAGATTCTGGAGGGCGAAAAAGGCATGTTCATTGCCATGCCCAGCAGAAAGTCATCGGATGGCGAATTCAGAGATATTGCACATCCCATCAATACTGAAACAAGGGAAATGCTTCAGGAGATGATCTTAAACAAATATAACGAGACTGAATGATCAAATCTTGACAAACAAAAAAAACGTGCTTATAATTGATGCCATATCTGAAAAAGGTAATGAGGAAGAGGAGTACATCGAAGGCTTCAACAGAGAGGGTGGTTCACCGGCTGCAAGACCGCCTGGAACAGTGTCGATGGAAGGTAGCTTCTGAACCGGATTGCTGAACATGGCATACATGAGCACTTCAGTAGGCAGTCCCGTAGCCGGCGTTAACGGATTTGAGACCAAACGAAGGTGGTACCGCGCTGATTCGCCCTTCTGCAATTTTGCAGAAGGGCTTTTTTTATGGAATATCTGGAAAAAGATGTCAATGACGTATTTCCCGGATTGGCGGTTCTGCTTTTAAAAAATGTTGTAACGGCTGTTTGGCAGATATGTTTGTTCCAAACAATAAAGCATATGAGCTGAACGGTTATGAAATGTTATAGTTAGAAGTATAAGAGGAGAAAAAGATGTCAAAAGAACTGGAAAAAAACTATAATCCTCAGGCCATTGAGGACAAACTGTATTCCAAGTGGATGGCAAAAGGCTATTTCAAAGCCAATGTAAATCCTGATAAGAAACCCTTTACAATCGTTATGCCCCCGCCGAATATTACCGGTCAGCTGCATATGGGTCATGCACTGGATAACACCATGCAGGATATTCTCATCCGCTATAAGAGAATGTCCGGTTATGAAGCACTGTGGCAGCCTGGATGTGACCACGCAAGTATTGCAACAGAAGTTAAGATTATTGATAAATTAAGATCCGAAGGAATTGAAAAAGCCGATCTGGGACGTGAAAAATTCCTGGAACGTGCATGGGAATGGAAGGAAGAGTACGGCGGACGTATTATCAATCAGCTGAAGAAGCTGGGTTCCTCCGCAGACTGGTCCAAAGAACGTTTTACCATGGACGAAGGCTGCTCCAAGGCAGTAAAAGAAGTATTTGTACGCCTGTACGATAAAGGTTATATTTACAAAGGATCCAGAATCATCAACTGGTGTCCCATCTGTAAAACTTCCATTTCTGATGCGGAAGTAATCCACGAAGAACAGGCCGGACATTTCTGGCATATCAAATATCCTGTGAAAGACAGCGATGAATTTATTGAAATTGCTACCACACGTCCGGAAACCATGCTGGGTGATACCGCAGTTGCAGTTCATCCCGATGATGAAAGATATACCCATCTGGTAGGCAAGACTCTGATCCTGCCCATCATGAATAAGGAAATTCCTATCATTGCGGACAGCTACGTAGACAAGGAATTTGGTACTGGTGCCGTTAAGATCACACCTGCTCATGACCCTAACGACTTTGAAGTTGGACGTCGCCACAATCTGCCTGAAATCAACGTAATGAACGACGATGCTACCATGAACGGTGTTTGTCCCAAATATGAAGGCATGGATCGTTACGAAGCAAGAAAAGCAATCGTAAAAGAACTGGAAGAACTGGGTCTGCTGGTAGGCATTGAACCTCATTCTCATAATGTAGGTACCCATGATCGCTGCGGCGCTACCATCGAGCCCATGATCAAACCTCAGTGGTTTGTAAAGATGGACGAAATGGCAAAACCCGCCATCGAAGCAATCAACAATGGTACTCTGAAATTTGTACCAGAAAGCTATGCAAAAACCTACCTTCACTGGTTAAATGGCATCAGAGACTGGTGTATTTCCAGACAGCTGTGGTGGGGACACCGTATTCCTGCATTTTACTGTACAAAATGCGGTAAGATGACCGTAAGCCGCGAAGACCTGACCGTTTGCCCTGACTGCGGCGCACCGGTAACACAGGATGAAGATACTCTGGATACCTGGTTCAGCTCCGCTCTGTGGCCTTTCTCCACACTGGGCTGGCCTGACAAAACACCGGAACTGGATTACTTCTATCCCACAGACGTGCTGGTAACCGGATATGATATTATTTTCTTCTGGGTAGTACGTATGGTATTCTCCGGCCTGGAACAGACCGATACCACACCTTTCCACACCGTTCTGATCCACGGTCTGGTTCGTGACTCCCAGGGCCGCAAGATGAGTAAATCACTTGGCAATGGTATCGATCCTCTGGAAGTAATCGACAAATACGGTGCAGACGCTCTTCGTATGACTCTGGTAACCGGTAATGCACCTGGTAACGACATGCGTTTCTATTGGGAACGTGTAGAAGCAAGCCGTAACTTTGCCAACAAAGTATGGAATGCATCTCGTTTCATCATGATGAATCTGGACAAAGCAGACATGGGCAATGTTTCTTTAACGGACCTGACCGATGCAGATAAATGGATCCTTTCCAAAGTAAATACTCTGGCAAAAGATGTAACCGAAAATCTGGATAAATACGAACTGGGCATCGCTCTTTCCAAGGTTTATGACTTCGTTTGGGAAGAATTCTGTGACTGGTACATTGAAATGGTAAAACCTCGTCTGTACAGCGACACAGACAGCACCAAAGCAGCAGCGCTGTGGACCTTAAAGACCGTTCTGATCCGTTCTCTGAAGATGCTTCATCCCTTCATTCCTTTCATTACAGAAGAAATCTTCTGTACACTGCAGGATGAAGAAGAATCCATCATGGTATCCGAATGGCCTGTTTACACAGAAGAACTGAACTTTGCAGCAGAAGAAAAAGCCATTGAAACTATCAAAGAAGCAGTACGCGCTATCCGTACCGTACGTACATCCATGAACGTACCCCCCAGCCGTAAAGCAAAAGTATTTGTAGTTTCCGAAAACGCAGAAATCTGCCGTATTTTCGAAAATGGCAAGGTATTCTTTGCAACACTGGCATCTGCTTCTGAAGTAGCAGTACAGGCAGACAAAGAAGGAATTGCAGACGACGCAGTATCTGCAGTAATCCCCGGTGCCAACATCTACATTCCTTTCGCTGATCTGGTAGATATCGAAAAAGAAGTAGAACGTCTGAAGAAAGAAGAAGCAAAACTTTCCAAAGAACTGGCACGTTCCAAAGGTATGCTGAGCAACGAACGCTTTATCAGCAAAGCTCCCGCAGCTAAGATTGAGGAAGAAAAAGCAAAATATGAAAAATACCAGCAGATGATGGAACAGGTACAGGCAAGACTGGCACAGCTGCAGAAATAAACGCAGATTAACAAAGGATAAAGGGTATCACTCTGAAACGGAGTGGTACCTTTTTTAGCTTGTTTTGATATCGTCTGGACGGCGATGTAAAAATCTATCGAAAAGTTTAAAAATAAGGGGAAATTTTAAAAAAATTTACAAAACTTTAATAGTTATCATTAGGTTGTTAATTTGAGAAAAAAGAGTAAAAAGAGTATAATTAAAACAATAAAAGCTGGAGGTGGATACGTATGAAGAAGTCTTTAAAAATATTGATTTTAATGCTGATTTTTTGTGTTTTCATGTCTGGCTGCCATACGAAGAAACCGGGAGGAGAGACAACAGGTATTTCATCTGGAATGTCTGAAACGATGGAATCAGATTCAGTGAAGGGTACTGACGAAGCAGAAACAAAGTCAGATGACTCTTCTGACTCGGCATCTTCTTCTGCACCTGCCCCGAATCCGGATGATAACAAATTAAAAGAACAGAGTCGTCTTTTGAAAAAACTGTATTCCCAGGACGGAGAAAATCAGGGGGCATATGAACTTCCTGTTTCTTTAGACAGTGATGAGATGGTCATTTGCATGGAGTGCGATAAAGAGAAGCTTCTGCTCCTTGGTGCAGATAAAAATCTTAAGGTTTTGCTGTTTGATCTGGATGCTGGAGAGATGATTGCAGAAAAAGAGTATGAAGCAGAAGAATATGCTTTTGGTGATGCAGGTTTTCTGGAGGATGGAAGTATATGGCTCTATCTTCCGGAACAGGGGAAATTGCAGTACCTGGATGAACACTTGAATGTTCAAAAAGAAGTGGAAGTTCCCGAAAGTTATGAAGCCGGCTGGTCTGCAGATCAGGAACAGGATATTTTATGGTCTATGGATGAGAATGAACTGGAGCTTTTTTCCTATCAGATTGAAACCGGTGAGGAGACCCAATATGAATTGAAGTCTCTGATTGACGAACTGGAAGAATCCGATGAATACTGGTGCTGTCTGAATCAGACAGCCTGCGGATATGCGTATGTAACGGTGTCTAAATGGGGAGGCAGCAGCAAATGTTATCGGATTTCCGTACTGGGTGGTCTGGCAGAGCAGCAGTCTATGCTCAGCTCCAATTTTATGAACTTTCGAACAGAAGGCGGTGCTTATGCATTTCAGAAATGGTTTCGTCTGATTGATTTTTCAAAGGATGATGAACTGATTACACTTCCAAGGAAACATCAGGAAGAAATTATTGATTATCAGGATCAGTATTTGTTCTGTGGACAGGGCGATGTAGTATCTGTCTATGATTGTGAACAGGAAGTTTTTTATGACGGATATGAGATTCAGGGGCAGAGTGAAGAAGAAGTGCCGCTGTGGTATTACGTATCCTGTACTGCAGCCCGTCCCGACAGTCATCAGGTGATATTTGTCCTGTATTGCCCGGAAGAAACGCAGGTGATACTGTATGATTTAGAAGCAGTACCATCGGCAAAGCAGTTTTCTGTGGTGAAGTATACTAAAAACCAGATTGAGGAACATATACTGGACAATCATCAGAAAATTCAGACGCAATACGGTCTTTCTGTGATTTCTGTGGATGAGGCGGAACGTAATAAAGATGCATCGGGTTATCATCTGGAGAAGGAATTTGGAATACTGGATGAACTGGATGCCAACGATGCATTTCGGGATTTTCTGGATGCACTTCCGGATGAAATGGCAGAGGAGATGCTGGAAGGCAAAGATTGTACGGTAGAAATCTGTTTCAGCGGGCCCATTACAGGAGGGGAAGACTCTGGGAATTTAAGCGCGGCCGGGGCTTATGTAACTTCCTGGTTTGATGAAGCGTCATCAAACCTTTATTCCAGAATGGTCATAGACAGCACAGGAAAGGAAGTGCTGGAGCGCAATCTGGCTCACGAATTTTTTCATTTGATGGAGGATCGTTTTATCCAGTGTGAAACAGAGATTTATGCTGTGCGGGAAGGAACTACGAAAGAAACACGGTTTTTAGATGAGAGAGACTCCGGTTCCGGATTTTATTCGGACCGTAAACTGCGTGAATCCAGGATTCTTGATTGGGATACTCAGTGGATAGCGCTGTCACCCGAAGATTCTTATGTTTATAGCTATGATGAATCTTTTTATTCCTATGGTGAAAGCGAAGAAGATTATGTATATTTTTATGGAAAAGATCCGGAACAGGTTTATTTCCTGGATGGATATTGCCGGACATTTCCTACAGAAGACCGGGCAAGAATCTTTGAATATCTTTATATGGCAGGCAATGGGGAAGAATTGCATGAATGCTTTGAAAGTGAGCATATAAGAGCGAAAGCAGTATATCTTTGCCAGTTGATCCGGAGCTGTTATCCGTCGGTGGATACTTCTTCCCGTAATATCTGGGAAAAGGCACTGTCAGAGGAAGACTGGGCGCGGGTGTGTACAGGGAAGTAGCACGTTCCAGTACCACAGTCTGTAATGGAGCCGTTCCTGTTTATGATTCTTCATGTAAAGTTACGCTATCAATATTTGCTCTGTTGGCTCTGGGACATAAAAAGTCGGGGTGATTTTTGAAATCATCCCGACTTTTTTATGTCATATATTTTAATAGCCGTTATTTCGCAGCGAACTGTTTAATAACTGTTATTTATGCTGGATCATACGTTTACGAGCATCCGCATCATTTTCCAGATATTCATCGTAGGTAGTGATCTTATCGATCAGTTTGCCGTCTACGATTTCCATGATACGGTTGGCTGTTGTCTGCACAAACTGGTGGTCATGGCAGGAGAACAGGATTACACCGTTAAATTTGATCAATGCGTTGTTCAATGAAGTGATGGATTCCATATCCAGGTGGTTGGTAGGTTCATCAAAAATCAGAACGTTGGTAGCTTTGATCATCATCATGGACAGCTGGCAGCGTACGCGTTCACCACCGGACAGGACAGGAAGCATCTTCATGCCTGCATCACCGGGGAATAACATACGGCCCAGGAAGCCTCTTACATAAGTAGCATCTTTGATGGCGGAGTACTGAGTCAGCCAGTCAGTGATGGTCATTTCATCCTTAAAGATATCGGTGTTATCTTTTGCAAAGTATGCCTGAGAGGTTGTAATACCCCATTTGTAAGAACCTTCATCGGGTTCCATTTCGCCTGCAAGAATCTTGAACAGAGTGGTTTTTGCCAGTTCGTTGGAACCAACGAAAGCAACTTTATCTTCACGTCCCAGGATGAAGGAAATATCATCCAGAACTTTTACGCCGTCAATGGTTTTGCTCAGATGTTCTACAGTCAGAACTTCATTACCGATTTCTCTTTCAGGACGGAAATCGATGTAAGGGTATTTTCTGCTGGAAGGACGGATTTCATCCAGCTGAATTTTTTCCAGAGCACGTTTTCTGGAGGTTGCCTGTTTGGATTTAGAAGCGTTAGCAGAGAATCTCTGAATGAATTCCTGTAATTCTTTGATTTTTTCTTCTTTCTTGCGGTTTGCTTCTTTCATCTGGCGGATCATCAGCTGACTGGATTCGTACCAGAAATCATAGTTACCAGCGTACAGCTGAATCTTCGCGTAGTCGATATCGGCAGTATGTGTACAAACTTTATTCAGGAAATAACGGTCGTGAGATACTACGATAACGGTATTTTCAAAGTTGATCAGGAATTCTTCCAGCCAAGCGATGGCATCCAGATCCAGGTGGTTGGTAGGTTCGTCCAACAGCAGGATATCCGGATTTCCGAATAATGCCTGAGCCAGCAGAACTTTCACTTTCTGAGAACCGTTTAATTCGGACATGAGCATGTAGTGATATTCTGTTTCAATACCCAGACCATTCAGCATGGATGCAGCGTCAGACTCTGCTTCCCAGCCGTCCATGGCAGCGAATTCACCTTCCAGCTCAGCAGCTTTCAGACCGTCTTCTTCTGTAAAATCAGCCTTCATATAGATGGCTTCTTTTTCTTTCATGATATCGTAGAGTCTCTGGTTACCCATGATAACAGTATCCAGAACGGTAAACTGGTCATACTGGAAATGGTCCTGTTTCAGGAAGGAGAGACGCTGACCGGCAGTCATGGTAACTTCACCCTTTGTGGGTTCCAGTTCGCCGGAAAGAATTTTTAAAAATGTAGATTTGCCGGCGCCGTTTGCACCGATCAAACCATAACAGTTTCCTTCGGTAAATTTAATATTTACATCTTCAAATAAGGCTTTTTTGCCAAATCTTAAAGTGACATTATTTGCAGCAATCATTATTTTGTCCTTTCTTCAAAAACCTCACCGGCATCTGGTATTCCAGGGTGATGAACTTATTCTGTCAGGGCAGTTCGTTTGCCGGAATTTTTATAACTGAGCAATTACCTGAACTGTTACATTCTACAAGAAAAGTTTGTGGAATGCAAGAGGGTTTGCCTTGCAGAATCAGCATTTTTACGATATTATGGAGATTACGCGCCTTATGAGGGGCATAGAATATTAAAAAAATATAAACTTATGCAGAACACTTGTTCTTTAAAGCGAGATGTGATATATTAGCAACAATCAGAGAAGATGCTGGAGTATATTTGGAGAGTATTTAGATATAGTATATTTTTCAGATGAGTTCCAGGGAAGTGAAGTGCAATTAGAAGACTGCGGCATAGATGGTGATGTTTCATGCTTCAGAAGAGAGAAGAATTGGAAGACTGCAGCATGGATGGTGATGCTTCAGAGAAAGGGAGAAAGATGTATATTATAGCAGGACTTGGAAATCCGGGGGCAAAGTATGAAGGAACCCGGCATAATGTTGGATTTTCTGTAATTGATGCGCTGGCAGATGCGCATAATATTCGTGTGGATAAGAAACAGTTTAAAGGACTGACCGGAAGGGGCATCATCAATGGACAGCAGGTTTTGCTGTTAAAGCCTCTGACTTATATGAATCTGAGCGGTGAAAGTCTTCGGGCTGCATTTGATTTTTACAAACCGGAGATTGACCAGGTTCTGGTTATATTTGATGACATCAGTCTGGAAACAGGACAGCTTCGAATTCGGAAGAAGGGCAGTGCCGGCGGTCACAATGGTGTAAAGAGTATTATTTCTCATCTGGGAACAACAGAGTTTCCCCGTATTAAAGTAGGTGTTGGAGAGCCTTCAAAGGAAGAACTGGTAGATTTTGTTCTGGGACGTTTTCATGGAGATGATCTGGCAGTGATGAAAGAAGCTGTAACGACTGCTTCTCATGCTGTGGAAACATTTTTAGAGGAAGGTCCCCAGGCTGCCATGAATATTTATAATAAGAAGAAAGAAAAGAAAGAAAAAACTGATAAGACCGTAATAAAACAGGCAGATGATACGGTCGGTAAAGTGCAGCAGAAAGAAACTGTAGAAAACGTTCAATAAATAAAAAGGAGTAAAGGATTCGGGTCATGAAGCATTGGAGTGATTTCCTGGAAGAAGCAGGGGAATATTCGGCAATACGGCGTGCTTTGAGACAGCCGGCGGGCAGTTCAAAGGGTGCTGTAGGGATTTTTGGCTGTATTGATGCGGCCAAGGGACATATGGTGCATGGACTTGGACGGGGATACGATTTTCGGATTCTGATTACTGCCGATGAGCAGAAAGCACGGCAGTACTGCGAAGATCTGCGCAATTTTGAGGCAGATGTCTGGTATTATCCTGCCAGGGATCTCCTGTTTTTTAATGCAGATATTCAGGGGAATGAGATTACTGCTCAGCGAATGATGGTGCTCAGCAGAATTCTGGAATATGGAAAAGGAACCATTGTAACTACTATAGATGCATGTATTGATTCGCTGGTTCCGCTTGCACAGATTCAGACCAATACACTGGAGATTTCTTCTGGGGATATTCTGGATCTGGATCGTCTGAAACGTCAGCTGGTGTATATGGGATATGAACGCTGCGGCCGCGTTTCATCTCCTGGTCAGTTTTCCATTCGTGGCGGTATTATTGACATTTTCACACTTACAGAGGACCAGCCTGTGCGAATTGAAATGTGGGATGATGAAGTAGATACGCTGCGCTATTTTGATAAGGACAGTCAGCGTTCGCTGGAAGATAACACAGATAGTATCCGCATTTATCCGGCGTCAGAAGTGGTTTTGGATGAGGGCAGTGTTTATGCAGGACTCCATAAGATTGAGGATGAGTGTGCCGCCTGTGAAAAGTCTTTGCGTAAACAGATGCGCACAGAGGAAGCACATCGTTTGCGAAAGATGGTAGATTCCCTGGCAGAGGATATGAAAGCAGGTATGATCACAGGTGCAGTAAATGGTTTCATGAAGTATTTCTTTGAAGATACCGTATCTTTTCTGCAGTATTTTCCGGAGAATACTTGTGTATTTCTGGATGAACCGGCAAGACTTCAGGAAAAGCTTTCTGCTATCTATCGAGAGTTTAATGAAAGCATGAAGATGCGTCTGGAAAAGGGCTATATTCTTCCGGGACAGGCGGATTCTTTATTGCAGGAGAAAGACGTGGTATGGCAGATGGAGCGGCACCATCTGGCGGTGCTTGGCGGTTTGGAGCAGAAAGATACTCTGGTTACAACAGATTTTCATGCAACCATTATGTCGCGCAATGTAAGCAGTTACCAGAATCGTGTATCAGAGTTAACGGGTGATCTGGCCAAATGGTGCAGAAATCAATATCAGATTGTGCTGGTATCTGCTTCCCGGACCAGAGCCAGACGACTGGCTGAGAATTTACGCAATGATTATATGCTGGCTGCCGATTATCGGGAAGATGCAGACGCATATCCACTTCCCGGCCGTATTTTGATTACAACCGGAACATTAGCCCAGGGATTTGAATATCCGCTGCTTCATGCAGTTGTGATCACAGAGAATGACATGTTTGGTGTGCGCAAAAAGAAGCGCAGGAAAAAACAGCATTCCTATACAGGTCAGGCAATCAGCAGTTTCCATGAATTGACACCGGGAGATTATGTAGTTCATGAAAGTCATGGACTTGGTATTTACCGTGGCGTTCAGAAGATGGAAAACAGAGGCATTACGCGGGATTATCTGAAAGTGGAATATGCAGGAGGAGGCAATCTTTATGTGCCGATCACACAGTTTGATCTGGTACAGAAATATGCTTCTTCTGATGCAGATAAAACACCGAAACTGAATCGACTGGGCGGAAAAGAGTGGAAGCAGACCCATGCCAAGGTAAAAGGGGCCGTTCAGCAGATTGCAAAGGAACTGGTTACTTTATATGCCGCAAGAGAGTCCAAAAGCGGATATCAGTTCAGCCCTGATACAGTATGGCAGACAGAATTTGAAGAACTATTCCCTTATACGGAGACGGAGGATCAGCTGGAAGCAATTCAGGCTGTGAAGCAGGATATGGAAAGCAGCAAGATTATGGATCGTCTGGTCTGCGGGGATGTTGGATTTGGAAAAACGGAAGTAGCCATTCGTGCGGCATTTAAAGCTGTGCAGGATGGAAAACAGGTTGTTTATCTGTGCCCTACCACGGTTCTTGCTCAGCAGCATTATCATACATTCAGACAGCGTATGAGCCAGTATCCTGTGCGTATCGATCTGCTTTGCCGTTTTAATACCCCGGCTCAGCAGAAAAAGACGTTAAATGAACTGCAAAAAGGACTGGTGGATATTGTAATTGGTACTCACCGTGTTCTTTCCAAGGATGTCATATATAAAGATCTGGGGCTTTTAATCATAGATGAGGAACAGCGTTTTGGTGTGAATCATAAGGAGAAAATCAAACAGCTGAAAAATACAGTAGATGTACTGACATTGACTGCGACACCGATTCCAAGGACTCTGCATATGAGTTTGATCGGAATCCGTGATATGAGTATGCTGGAAGAACCGCCCCTTGACAGGACACCCATTCAGACCTATGTTATGGAGCACGATGAAGAGCTGATCCGTGAAGCCATTAACCGGGAACTGGCCCGCAATGGACAGGTATATTATGTATATAACCGGGTTCAGAATATTGTTTCTGTGACTGCGCGGCTGCAGGAGATGCTGCCGGATGCGTCCATTGCCTTTGCCCATGGACAGATGAGCGAGCGGGAACTGGAACGGATTATGATGGATTTCGTAAATGGGGAGATTGATGTACTGGTTTCTACAACTATTATTGAAACAGGGCTGGATATCTCCAATGTTAATACCATTATTATCCAGGATGCAGACCGCTTTGGTCTTTCTCAGCTGTATCAGTTAAGAGGCCGCGTAGGACGTACCAATCGTACTTCCTATGCATTTATGACCTATACTCCCGGCAAGATTCTGCGGGAAGTGGCAGAAAAGCGTCTTGAAGCCATCCGACAGTTTACCGATCTGGGGTCTGGTGTCAAAATTGCCATGCGTGACCTTGAGATTCGCGGTGCAGGAACTCTTTTAGGAGCTTCTCAGAGCGGCCATATGGAGGCAGTTGGATACGATCTGTATTGTAAGATGCTGAATATCGCCATTAAAAATCTGAAAGCGGACAAAGAAGAAGACCTTCTCCAGACATTTGATACACAGATGGATATTTCTCTGGATGCGTATATTCCGGCTTCTTATATCAGTAATGAAAGCCAGAAGCTTGAGATGTACAAAAAGATTGCATCCATTGAGAATAAAAATGATTATATGGATATGCAGGATGAATTAATTGACCGATTTGGTGAGATGCCCGTATCCGTTGAAAATCTTCTGATGGTTGCATGGATGAAAGCCAGAGCTCATGAAAATTATATTACAAATCTGATTGCGAAACCGGAAGGAATTACCATTAAGATGCTGGCAAAAGCACCTGTAAAAAGTGATCAGGTTCTGCCGTTTATGCAGGCGTATGGAGGACGTATGCGCTTTGTAAATGGGGAAAATCCCGGATTTGCATATAAAGAGAGACGCAATACGCTTATGTCAGCGCAGGAACAGATTATTGTAGTTCAGGAAATTCTGGAACGTATGAAGAAAGAACTGTTCTAAAATTAGGTTACAGTTTAGAGGCTGCCGCCTGGAACTTTTATTGTTAATAATAACGATAAATATGTATTTCATTGCAACAGAAAGCGATTTGTTATATAATTAGAGACAGTGATTTTGCCTGCCTTAAACGCTTTAGTTTCTATATAGGAAAGGTCGGAAAATGCAGGTGGACACGATCTAAGACAGTTCAGCTTTGCTGAACTGTTACAATATTTTTTGGATAAGTTGTAAGAGCGGCGGCAACTGGAAAGGAACGGAATATGATTAGAGTTGGTATGTTGACGAGTGGTGGTGACTGTCAGGCATTGAATGCCACCATGAGAGGTATTGCAAAAGGTTTGTATAATCTGTATGATGATGTTGAAATCTTTGGTTTCCTTGATGGATATAAAGGTCTTATCTATGCAGAGTACAAAAAGATGGAACGATCAGACTTTCGCGGTATCATCAAACGAGGCGGTACAATTCTGGGAACATCCAGACAGCCCTTTAAATTAATGAATGTACCGGATGAAAGAGGACTGGATAAAGTACAGGCAATGATTCATACCTACAAAAAACTGAGACTCGACTGTTTATTTGTACTGGGCGGTAATGGCAGCCAGAAAACTGCAAATCTGCTGAGCCAGAATGGTCTGAATGTAATTGGTCTGCCTAAGACCATTGATAATGACCTTTGGGGCACTGATATGACCTTTGGTTTTAACAGTGCAGTAGAAATCGCTACCAATGCCATTGACTGTATTCATACCACCGCTGCATCACACGGACGCGTATTTATTGTAGAAATCATGGGACATAAAGTAGGTTCTCTGACACTGGAAGCCGGTATGGCAGGCGGTGCAGATGTTATTCTGATTCCTGAAATTCCCTACGACATCAAGAAAGTGGCAGAAGCAGTAAAACGCAGAAATAAAGCAGGATGTGGATTTACCATTATTGCTGTAGCAGAAGGTGCTATTTCTAAAGAAGATGCTGCACTGAGTAAGAAGGAATATAAAAAGAAGATGGCACAGTCTTCTTATCCTTCTGTATCTTATGAGGTTGCAGCGCAGCTGGAGGAATTAACCGGTTCTGAAGTTCGTGTTACAGTTCCTGGTCATATGCAGAGAGGCGGAGAACCCAGTGCATATGACCGTACATTATCTTCACGTCTTGGTGCCAGAGCGGCTCAGATGTGTAAAAATGGTGAATTTGGCAATCTGGTAGTAATTAAGAATGGTGAGATTGATAAATTCCCGTTGGAAGAAAGTGCTGGTAAGTTAAAGACTGTTAAGCCTGATTCCGGTATTGTTGAGGAAGCACGTCTTCTGGGCATCACTTTTGGTGATTGATTTTATTAAAACGTGTTATAAATTAAAGCAGTATAAATTTTACTGATTGATTTTAAAGTGTCTCCTGCCGCCGCAGGCGGTAGGCAGACACTTTTCTGAAAATTAAAAGAAAAAGCCCGAAAGGGCAGAAAGATAAAAGGTGAAATATGTCCTATACGGCTTTGTACAGAAAATGGCGGCCGCCGATTTTTGATGATGTGAAAGGGCAGGATCCCATTGTTTCAGCCTTAAGAAATCAGATTAATACTGGCCGTGTGGGTCATGCATATCTGTTTTGCGGAACACGAGGAACCGGTAAAACATCTGTGGCAAAGATATTTGCCAGAGCAGTGAACTGTGAAAATCCGGTTAATGGAAATCCGTGCAATGAATGCTCCAGCTGTAAAGCAGTGAATCAGGGGAATTCAGTAAATGTGATGGAAATTGATGCGGCATCCAATAATGGTGTAGATAATATCCGTGAAATCAGGGAAGAGGTAAGATATGCACCTACAGAGGGCCGCTATAAAGTCTATATTATTGATGAAGTGCATATGCTGTCCACGGGAGCTTTCAATGCATTGTTAAAAACACTGGAGGAACCGCCAGCACATGTTATTTTTATTTTGGCAACTACAGAAGTGCACAAAATTCCCATTACAGTCTTATCCCGCTGCCAGCGCTATGATTTCAGAAGGATTTCTGCTGAAGTAATCGCGGCACGTTTGGGAGAACTGACCCGGGGAGAAGGCGTGGAAATCGAAGATCGGGCGTTACGTTACGTGGCAAGAAAAGCCGATGGTTCCATGCGTGATTCCATCAGTCTTTTAGATCAGTGTATTGCGTTTCACTACGGGGAAGTTCTCACGTATGATAAAGTGCTGAATGTTTTGGGAGCAGCCAGCTATGATCTGTTTGGCAGATTACTGCAGGCCGCTTTGGATGGACGTACAGCTGACTGTATTGGTCTGATTGATGAGATTGTAATGCAGGGACGAGAACTTGGCCAGCTGGTCAGCGACTTTATCTGGTATTTGCGTAATATTATGCTTTTAAAGGCGTCTGACCTGGATGCAGATACGTTGGAAGTCTCGGAAGACGAATTACTGGAGTTAGGCAGTATGAGCCGAAAAATCAGCGAAGAGACATTGCTTCGTTATATTCGGGTATTTTCCGAACTTTCAGGTAAGATTCGTTTTGCTGCAGATAAGCGGGTACTGTTAGAGATGGCCTTTATCAAACTAATACGGCCTGAAACGGAATATAATCTGGATTCTGTATTAAATCGTCTGGAGATTCTGGAGAAGAAACTGGCTCAGGGTTATGTACCTGCAGGTGCTTTTCCGGGTGCTGGCAATGGCGATGGAAATGCTGGGACTGGAGTTGATTCAGCAGATTATTTTAATTCTGCAGCTGCAGCAGGAACAGATGAAGCGTTTTTTGGCGGTTTATCCATGGATACAGAAGGTTCTGCCGGCAATGAAATCCATATTCCGGCAGATCAGATGGGAAGATACGAAATTCTGCAAAAAAACTGGTCGAAAATTGTATCTGATTTAAGTTCGCATTCCGCGCAGATTGCACTGCATAAGTCTGAAGTTGAACCAGACA
>JBGVFN010000141.1:0-3534 GCA_045121095.1 Lachnospiraceae bacterium
AGTATGTCTCCGTCAGAATACCAGCCCTATTCGGAATATACCGTGCGGGTGACAGCAGAAGGGTATGCGCCGGTAGATATATCGGGAACTGAACTTTTGCCGGAAGTGAAGGCTTTGCAGCCGGTGCGGATGGACCCTCTGGATCCCAGTGAGCAGTATGAAGATATTGTGATTCCTGCGCATACGCTGTTCTATGAATATCCGCCGAAAATACCGGAAGATGAGATAAAGCCTACAAATCAGTCTGGCGAGATTGTTTTAAGCCGGGTGGTCATTCCGGAATATGTGGTGGTTCACGATGGAACGCCCGGAGACAATACAGCCCAGAACTACTGGGTGCGTTACCGGGACTACATCAAAAATGTGGCATCCAGCGAGATTTATGCTACCTGGCCGGATTCTACGATCCGGGCAAATGTTCTAGCGATCATGTCATTTACATTGAATCGTGTCTATACGGAGTGGTATCGAAATAAAGGGTATGATTTTACCATTACTTCCTCTACTGCATACGATCACAAGTGGATGCGGGGAAGAAATATTTTTGACAGCATAGATGAGGCAGTGGATGAAATATTTGATAATTATCTGTCACGCCCCAATGTGCGTCAGCCGATTCTGACTCAATACTGTGACGGAAAGAGGGTAACTTGTCCAAACTGGATGAGTCAGTGGGGGAGTAAGTATCTTGGTGATCAGAATTATGCTCCGATTGATATTATCCGGTATTATTACGGTGAAGATATGTATATCAATACAGCGGAGGAAATCTCCGGCGTCCCGGCTTCCTGGCCCGGTTACAGCCTGGATATCGGCAGCAGCGGACTGAAAGTGCGTCAGATACAGGAACAGCTGAATACGATTCGGGGCGCTTACCCGGCCATTCCGGAGATTCCGGTGGCGGACGGAGAGTACGGTGAGGATACCCAGGAGGCAGTTCGGGTGTTCCAGTCCGTATTCGGACTTCCGGTTTCCGGAATTGTGGATTATCGTACCTGGTATAAAATTCAGGAAATTTACGTGGCTGTATCCCGAATTGCGGAGTTGGAATAAATGAAAAAAAGACAATGAAAATATATTTAAGACAGAAGAAAATGCGGAATTAAATTCAGAAAAAAGACTGGAATAAAAATTGGAATAAAAATCCCCGACATATCGATTTTTATGTGGATATGTCGGGGATTTTTTATGTTGGTTGTTAATAAAACAACAGGATTTGATTTTTTGTTTTATTTATGTTGGAGCGGAATTAATAATAGCAAACCACAGTACAGCCTGTTTCAATCATACTGTATAATTCGCCTGCCTTGCTGTGGGGCATATTGATACATCCGTGAGAACCGCTGTACATATAAATGGTACCGCCGAAAGATCCGCGCCAGGATGCATCGTGCATGCCGATACCGCCATTGAACGGCATCCAGTAATCAACCGGAGTCTCATATTCTGGTGTCTGTTCTACTTTTGTTTCGGTTTTGTATTCGATCCTAGTGGTTGCCGGTGTACCTTCCTGGATCACATTGCCGTTTTCGTCCAGAACAGGATCGGTTCCAGGAACCGTAACTTCTACCGGTACCTGGACTTCAGTGACCGTTTCAACCATCTCTCCGCGAAGTACACGATCTTCCTGTTTGTAGTCTACACTATAGATACCTTCCGGTGTACGACGGCTGGAATTGGTGTAGGTACCGCTTACAATATCACATTCCAGCATAAGCTGGTTGTCTTCAAAGTACCATAGGTGCTGAGCTGACATATCAATTTCTACGTAGGTGCTTCCAAGTGCACCGTTTCCCTCGAATTTGCGGGAGCTGTATATAGGCTCACGGGTGGCAGATGCATTTGTGAAAATCTCGTTTGTCAGCTGAGTGGTTTCCTGTTCCACATCCAGTGTCCAGGCGCCGCCGGTGTAATTTTTAATGGTAATCTGACGCGGATTACTTGGGTTGCAGCTGGTGAATGTGACCGTGTTTCCATTGGATGCCTCAATTGCTGTATTTAATTCCTGAACATAAGCAGCGATCTTTTCATTGAATACGGCATCGTCACGATAGTAGCGGCCATCTTCATCGGCAGACATCCAGGAACGCAGGGTATCCGGATTCAGTACTTTTGTGGTACCGTCCGGCATGTTGTGGACGATGGTGCAGTTTGCCTGTTCGTTCAGTATTTTTGCATTGTCATTCAATACTTCGTCATCACTGGTTACGGTGGGCAGAACGTAAGCGCCGGCTTCTTCTATATTCAGTTCTTTTTCTGAATTGTCAAGGGCGGCAACAAGTGCATCGAACATAAGTGTTTCGTCAATGGTATTGCCGTCAGTGTGTTCAGTTACAACATATTGATTTTCTTCATAAGAAAGAGCAGCATCAACCGGGGCAGTCTGATTTTCTTCTAGCATGAAACTCCAGGAGTTCATGATGTTTTTCAGCGTTTCTTTATCATATGAGACACCGGCGGATGCCTCATGGGAATCATGGTCGTCTCCCATATAACCTTTTACCCACAGCCACCAGGTCTGTTTGTCAAAGATTTCCTGAACAGAACCGTCGGAAACATAATGGTAATCAATATCTTCTGCAGTAATTTCTGCGGTCTGACCATCTTTTGCGGTTACAACCAGGTCATAGTTGTTTGTTTTTTCTGCAAGCAGTGTTTCGACTTCTTCAACAGTCATACCGCCTACATCAATTCCGTTGATGCTGGTATCTTTAAAAAATTCATCTTTGTGCTGGTATCCATAATAGAGATATATGCCCAGAGCAACTGCCACGATGCAGATTAAAGTCAGAGAAGCAATCATAATGATTCTTTTTTTCTTAGGATCCATAGCTGGACGGGAGTTTGATGCAGCCTGACTTTTTTGTTTGGGAGTCTGTCTGTTGTTCATTTGATTTCTGTCGTTTTGATTTCGGTTGTTTTGGCGCCTGCTGTTCTGATTCTGGTTATTCTGGTTTCTGCTGTTTTGGCTCCGGTTATTTTGGCTTTTGCTGTTCTGGCGCCGGTTGCTTTGGCCGCCGTTGTTTTGATTTCTTCTGTTTTGATTCTGATTATTTTTCGCGCTCATAACTTTCCTTTATTTTCTTACGTATTTCTTTCTTTTAGTTCATTATTCATACAGATACACAGTATATCACAATTAGGTGAAAAATGGGTGAAAAAATATTCTTTTTTTTACCTTTTCTTTTTTAAGATTTTATGAAGTGTCCTTCTGCCAGAAGATATACGGTTTTTGACGTTAACAATATATCACATTTGGAAAGAAGTATCACTATTTTTTTCTAAATTTAATTTATGCATAAAATTTGTAATATTTTTTTTACTTTTTGGATTGCGTTTGCTGCAAAAAAGTAGATTGAAATATGGAAAAATCAGGGGATTGGCGAAAAATGAAAAAAACTGAAAAAAATTTCAAAAAAAGTGTTGACAAACAGGTACACTTACCCTATAATAACATTTGTTGACGCGCGGAAGAGTCGGAACTGGCAGACGAGCAAGACTAAGGATCTTGTGAGCATTGCGCTCGTGTGGGTT
>JBGVFN010000142.1:0-15396 GCA_045121095.1 Lachnospiraceae bacterium
TTTTTTCAGAAATTCCTCATAAATATCATGATTATTGGGGGCATCGGAAGCCTGAAATACCATTTTAGACGCAGCCGCCACAGCCATTTTGGTAATCTCGGCCTCCGCTTCTTTCACTGCTTTCTCTTTTTCATTCTGGCCGGCCTTCTTAGCATCCTTCAAAATCTGCTTCGCTTTCTGATCTGCATCCGCCAGAATCTTATCATATTCCACACCCGCCTGGGCTTTTGCTTCTTTCAGGATCCGCTCCTGTTCTTCCTTTGTATCCGACAAATAGGTCTGATACTGCGCTTTCAGCTGTTCTGCTTCTTTTTTCATGGCTTCTGCCTGAGCAAACTGGTTATCCAGCAATTCCTGACGCTTTGCCATGGTCCGCATCACCGGCTGATATAAAAATTTCTTCATCAATGCGAAAAGAATCAGCAGGTTTGCCGCAGTAAACAGCATATTCAATGGACTTATATTCAGCACCTGGTTTTACCTGCCTTTCTCTTATTTCAGGAAAATGATAATTAACAATGCAATAACAAAACCATAAATAGCAGTTGCTTCTGCCAGTGCACAACCCAGCATCAGAACCTTTGTAATTTTAGACTCGGCCTCCGGCTGTCTGGCAATTGCTTCTGTTGCTTTTGAAGTTGCTAAACCAATACCAATACCTGCACCTACACCTGTTAAAACTGCAATACCTGCACCAATTGCTAATAATGTTGACATAATCTCATCCTTTCTGCGCTAAAACAGCGGCTTTTCCTTATCTTTTTCATTTTATTCCACTGCTTCTTTGATAAACAGTGAGGTAAGAAAAACAAATACATACGCCTGAATCAGGCCATCGAAAATATCAAAATACAAACTGAAAGGAACCGGAACAACGGCGGGAACCACCAGCTTGATCAGTTCCATAATGACAAAAGCTCCCAGTACATTACCAAAGAGACGCATACACAAAGACAGCGGCCGGATCACAATTTCCAGAATGTTAAATGGTGTCATAATCGCCACCGGCTCTGCAAAGCTTTTTACCCATCCCCTGGCACCTTTCGCACAGATACCTGCAAATTCAATCAGCAGGATACTCATAATGGCTAAAGTTAATGTCACGGTTAAATCCTTTGTGGGAGGCTTCCATCCAAACAAACCGATAATATTTGCGACACCGATATAGATCAGGACCGTCATCAGATAGGGCACATACTGCTGACCCTTTTCTCCAATCATGTCACTGACCAGATGGTGCAGGCTGCTGACTGCCTGTTCCAGCATCAGCTGTCCTTTCCCCGGATTCTCCACCTTCAAATGACTCGTCATCAGGATGGATGCGATTACCAGCACCGCCATGATCATCCAGGTCACAACCACCGATTCAGCAATATCAATCTGAAACGTCAATGCCGTTTCGCAATTTAGCTCTTCCATAAGAGCGGTTGTTAATTCTTCCGTAAAATCACATCCTCTCTTGCTTTTTCGGACTGCTGACATTATACTTAACAGAAAACCATTTGTATAATAAATATTTTGCATTCGAAACATTGATATTTTCTATGTTTTGGTGACTTTTTATAAAATTGTCAGTCAAAATATAAAAATTAATGAAAATTTGTATCGAACAAAGGAGAGTTTGACATTATGTCTATTAGCTATGATTCTTATAAAATTTTTTATTATGTTGCTTATTACCAGAATATTACACTAGCTGCCAAGGCCCTGTTTCTGACACAGCCCACCATAAGCCATTATATTCTCAATCTGGAAAAGGATTTAAACTGCAAATTATTTATCCGTTCAAAAAAAGGTATGCGATTATCCCCGGAAGGAGAAGTGCTTTTTGAGCATATTTCCAAGGCTTATGCAGAAATCACACTCGGAGAGGAAAAGCTGAAAGAATATCTGAACATGGGAAAAGGTCAGATAAAAATTGGCGCCTCTGAAACCTCCCTGCGAAATTATCTGATTCCCGTTCTGGGGCGTTTTAAAGCCAAATATCCCAACATTCAGCTTCAAATCTGCAACACGACCTACCACCTTGCCTATGAATCCATCAAAAATGGATCGCTTGACCTTGCAGTCATGACCACACCTTTCCCCAACAACGAACTGGCTCTGCAGCCACTGATCGACTTTTCCATGGCAGCCATCGCAGGTCCCTCCTTTTCCCATCTGGCGGACCACCCTCTGACCTGGCAGGAAGCAGCCCAGTATCCCATGATCTGTCTGGAATCGGAAACCTCCGGCAGATACTATCTGGAAACCTTTTTCGCCTCCCACGGTATACATTTACAGCCAGATATTGAACTTTCCTCCGCTGATTTGATCACTCCCATGGCGGAACAGAACATGGGCATCGGCTTCGTTCCCCGTATTTTTGCCGAACATGTCCTGAACAGCAAACGGGTCGTGGAATTAACCTTTACAGAACCACTTCCCGCACGCTCCATCTGCCTGCTGACGGACCCCCACCGCCAACATTCCCTGACATGTCAGAAATTTATTGCAGAACTGAAAAAACCGGATGTACATGGAATCTCATAGGGCTTTGAACCATATTACATAAAAAAATCCCGGAGCATATCAAACACTCCGGGATTTTTTATCCATTATTCAGAACTAGTACTACAGCGAACTTTACTCAGGTACTTCTTAAATTTTTATAAAAAACGTAAATGGCGGAATTACAGACCTGCATTGCTAAGGAGACCTTTGGTCAAACGTCGGCACTTAACGAGCGGCTTTCTGTTAAGAAAGACGAGAGTTTAGTGTCCGCTACGTTTGGGCAGAGCGGGAGCGTGTCTCCGTGTAATACAGGTCTGTAATGGAGCCTTCACTACTTATAAAATATAAGATCAATGTTCACTGTAGTACTATTCATTAATCGTCCTGTTTTTTCTCCATAACGCTCATATAAGCCGGACGCATGATCTTATCGGTACAGATCAATTCCTCAATACGGTGCGCACTCCAGCCCACAACTCTGGCAATGGCAAATATGGCAGTATACAATTCCCGCGGAATTCCCAGCATATCGTAAACAAATCCGCTGTAAAAATCCACATTGGGGCTGACACCCTTAAAAATATGGCGTTTCTCCGCGATCAATTTGGGAGCAATCTCTTCAATATTTTCATAAAGCTGCAGGTCTTCTTCACGGCCTTTTTCCTTTGCCAGCTGCTCTACATAATATTTAAACACCCGTTCCCTGGGGTCGGACAGAGAATACACAGCATGTCCCATTCCGTAGACAAGCCCTTTTTGATCAAATGCCTGTTTGTCGATGATCTTACTTAAATATGCTGCGATTTCGTCTTTGTCTTTATAATCCTTCACCTGCTCCCGGATATCATCCATCATTTCCATTACTTTTATATTTGCCCCGCCATGTTTTGGTCCTTTCAGAGAAGACATGGCAGCAGCTATTGTAGAATAAGTATCAGAACCGGAAGATGTAACCACTCGGGTGGTAAAGGTAGAGTTATTGCCACCGCCATGTTCCATGTGAAGAATCAGAGCAGTATCCAGTACTTTTGCCTCCACCGGTGTGTATTTCTTATCCGGGCGCATCATCATTAACAGATTTTCCGCAGTAGAAAGGGCAGGGTCTGGATGGTGGATAAACATACTCATATTTTTATCATAATGATTATACGCATTATATCCGTATACCGCCAGAAGTGGAAATTCACTGATCAGCTGAATACACTGGCGCAGAGAGTTGGTTATGCTGATATCTTTCGCATTTTCATCATAAGAAGCCAGCGTCAGAATACTTCTGGTCATGGAATTCATAATATCTTCGGAAGGTGCCTTCATTATAACATCTCTGGTAAAATTGGTGGGAAGGGTTCTGCATCTCCCAATAATTTCCTTAAATGTGGCTTCCTGACTTTCTGTGGGCATTTCTCCCATTAACAACAAATACGCAACTCGCTCAAATCCCAGCTTTTGAGGACCTAAATCTCCAATCAGCTTCTCCACCTGATACCCCCTGTACCAGAGTTCGCCATCACAGGGCACTTTTTTGTCATCCTCAATACGTGTTGAAACAATTTTTGAAATCTGAGTAAGCCCCGTAAGAACTCCGTTGCCATTTACATCACGCAGTCCCCGATTGATCCCATATTCCTCATACAAACACAGATCAATTTTATCATTTTTCCGGCAAAGTTCCTCTTTCTGCGTCGCATAGCTATCCAGTAATTCCATCCATTCCAGACGTTCCATCCATTGCCACCCTTTCTTTATTCTTTACGTTTCACACCGTTCAAGCATCTGCCGAACTGTTACTATTTTTCTGTGATTTCTATCTTTTTATTCTGTATTATGGTGATGTCTTGTTAGAACGTGTTTGAAAAATCATTCACGCTCTAACAGATATCTCCGTTTATTTTATAACAGTTCAGCAGGTGCTTTCTCATTACCAATCAACTGATTGCAGCATTAATTGATTAATTGACACTTTCCTGAATTTTAATTGCAAATTCTGCGGCATCGTCCAGATCCTTGCCATCCGGATGTGTGTCTCCATGGTCAAACATATAATGCAATTCATTCTCTTTGTCAGGCATTTTTTCCAACATTTTTGTCTTACACTCTGCATCCACTTTTCCCTGACATAAAAACATGCCAAGATATTCTGCCTCCTCCGGCAGCCATGCATCCAGATATTTTTCCAGATTTGCCTTATACTTTTCTGTAGGTAAATAGCCACAGGTAGCAAATAAAGCAAATTTTCCATGGGAAATCTTTTCAAAACAATCCAATACCTTCATACTGCACAAATTGTTATGGACAGCAAAACCGATGAAATAAACATCAGCCTCCGGTATTTCTGCCGTTTCTCCAAGATCAACCATTGCCTTATCATCCTCTTTCACATCCAGTGCATGATAAATCTCTTCTGCCAGTAAACGTGTATTTCCGCTTCTGGAACGATAGATGACTGCATACTTCATAGCCGGCCTCCTTGTATAATTGATACTTTGACTACAGTTACAACAATCAGAAATCCGCATGTTATCACATTGAACATCTATTCCTGATTATTTTGTCAGCACTCGTTTGTGTTGAGTGCTAAATCTATGTAAAAAATATATTACCCCACACGAATGGAGTAATATATTTCAGCTTTAAACAGTTTTATTTTAAACGATTATAACATTTGAATTTCTTTTGTCAATAGAGTTTATCCTTTTTTAATAAATAGAAATCTCACGATGCTTTTATCCCTGTATGATTCCACCTCCCACAACCAGATCTCCATCATACAGCACAACGGCCTGTCCCCTGGTAACTGCCCGCTGGGGTTCTTCAAACTCCACATGTAGTGTATCTGCATCAACCTGGGTTACAACCGCCCACTGCTCCGGGTGACGATAACGGACTTTCACCTTCAATCTTGCAGGTTTTTCTAAAAACGGAACCGAAATCATATTAATATGACCCGCTGTGAGACTTTTTGTATAAAGCTGTTCGTTTGTACCTAATGTAACCGTATTTTTTTCCGGATTGATAGCACACACATACAGCGGTACCTTAGACGAAATATTCAGCCCTTTTCTCTGTCCAATGGTATAATGGATGATTCCTTTATGTGTACCAAGCACCTTACCATCACAGTCAATAAAATCTCCTTCCGGATATGCTTTCCCTGTATACTGTCTGATAAAATCCGTATACTTTCCATTTGCAACAAAACAAATATCCTGGCTGTCATGCTTTTGAGCATTGATCAATGCATGTTTTTCAGCAATTTTCCGAACCTGAGGCTTTGTCAGCTCCCCAAGCGGAAAAAGCGTGTGTTTCAATTGCTCCTGGGTCATGGCATAAAGAACATAACTCTGATCCTTATCCGGGTCCAATGCCTTTTTTAATAAATATCGCTCTGTCTCCGCATCATATTCCACACGGGCATAATGCCCCGTCACCACATAATCATATTCCAGTTCCCTGGCCCTCTGAAACAATTTATCAAATTTCAGGTACCGGTTACAATCAATACAGGGATTCGGCGTTATACCATTTTCATACGAAGAAACAAAACGTTCAATGACGCACTTCTGAAAACAATCGGAAAAATTAAACACATAATAGGGCATCTGAAGCTGATATGCCACACTTCTGGCGTCTTCCACATCGTCCAGAGAACAGCAGGTATGTTCCCGTTTCAGGCCGATTTCCTCATTCTGAAAAAGCTTCATGGTAACACCGATGCAGAAATAACCTTTTTCTTTCATCAAACAAGCGGCTACACTGGAATCTACGCCTCCACTCATGGCAATTAATGCTTTTTTCATATTTAAAAACTCTACCTTCCTTTTTCCTGCTTTTTAAAAGCAGGGATGATGGAGCTATCATACGTTCATTTTCCTAGTCTGTCAATATGTAAAGTATGGTATCCGTTTTATTTTTGCCTTAAATATTTTACCATACACATAATCGTAAAAATTACCGCCGCAGCCTTTTATCCAATAAATGCAATAAAATATCCTGTTTCTGTATTAATTCACTATTAAAATCAGGGCAGCGAAACATCATAATTTGCTTTCACTGCCCTGATTTACAATCTTCTTTATATCACACCTAAATCAACATCCCATTACAGAAAATTCTTTATCCCAAAAAAACGATCTCTCCTTATACACTATTTGTAGTTTAGACTTCCAATTGCCTCCATAAATTCTCTGCTGGACTTACATTTAGAAGAAATCCGAACCCACTGTTTCAGCAATTCCATATCTGTCGTCTCATCTAATTTTTTCATCACATCTTCTGTTACAGAGCCTGTATCTTGCAGAAACATCACAATATTATCACGCATAGCCTGTAGACCCTCTGCAAGACCCTTTGCAAGACCTGCCGCACGGCCCTCTTCTGCGGCATTTTTTAATTCATCCGCAAATAATTCTTTTAAAGCTTCACACATCTTTTTTTCTACCTCCATTTCTTCCTGATTTGCCCGTACCAGAACATTCATGACTGCCTGGCATAAAGGATTATCTTTTTTCCCTTCATAATTTTCAATTAATTTCTGAATCTCGCCTCCGGATTTCAGGTTATTTCTCAGTTTTTGCAGCCAATAATAATTATCTTCAGAAAGTTCCTTTACAATAATAAGTCTAACGTCAGGATTCCATCATACATCTATCTTATATATATTTGATTTTATAGATATATATCTAGTGTCTTGATTATACTCTAAGTATTGCTATATGTCAATACAGTATATTTCTTTTGTACTATTATTATATACAAAAGGTATTTATAGTTTTAGCTAGAGCGTGTTTGAAAAAGGCTTTATGCAGGGTGTGCAGACTGCGTGAATGATTTTTCAAACACGCTCTAGTCACATAAAAAAACTCCGGAAGCAGTTATCCTGCTCCCGGAGCCCTTTTATGTACTATTTAATATTATTTTGTAAATTATACAGTCTGTCTTTTAGCGATATAAACCGGATATGTATCGGTTCCTTTCATTTCTTTGTCAGCTGTAATTGTTACATTCTTATCTGTGATCAGGTATTCGATATCAGCGCCTGCTTCTACCACAGTATCCTGCATCAGAATACAGTTCTTAACTTTAGCGCCTTTTGCAACCTTAACACCTCTGAAGAGAATGCTGTTTTCTACTTCACCTTCGATTACACAACCGTCAGCTGCCATGGTGTTCTGAACCTTAGCGCCTGTGATGTATCTTGTGGGGTTGTCATCACGGATCTTGGTGTAAACAGAAGCAGGACCAAACAGTGCATCCAGATTTTCATCATCCAGAAGCTTCATGTTTTCATCGAAGTAGCTCTTCATGCTGTTGATGCGTGCAACATAACGTTCGCATTTATAAGCATGTATATTCATTATATCCAGCTGGTTTAACAGAACGTCGCGTTCGAAATATCTCTGTCCGCGAACAAATGCGGTGTTAACCATATCGATCAGAAGTTCACGTTCTACAACAAAGATATTCATGGAAAGTTTCTTAACGCCTGATTCTTTGGTGTTTACGTAAATTTTTACGATACGTCCATCTTCTACAGCAAAGTTATAGTAGAATCCCTGGTCATCAGGAAGCTGTTTGTAACCTTCGGGAATTTCTTCTTCGGTATAAGCGATAGAAACATCTGCACCTGATGTGATGTGTTCTTCGATCATTGCCTTGAAATCGAAGTTTACAGCATTGTTAGAATCTGCCATAACTACATATTTTTCTTTCTGGCCACGCAGGAAATCAAGAATACCTGCTAATGCAGATACACGGCCTGTGTAGTTTTTGGAAGTTTTTTCTGCGTTCGGAGGGAACAGATTTAAACCACCGTTTTTGCGAACCAGATCCCATTCACGACCAGAACCAACGTGGTCCATCAGGGAATGATAGTTTTTATTAACTAACAGAGAAATATTGTCAATACCACAGTTTGTCATGCTGGATAACATGAAGTCGATCAGACGATAGCGGCTTGCAAAAGGGATGGATGCCATAAGTCGCACGTTTACCAGATCCGGTACTGTCGCATCATAACTGTTCGGGAAAATAATACCGAGTGCACTTGTATTGGAATTTAACATTTCACTTCACCACCTTCTACATTTTCGCTGATCATCGCATTGGGGCCAATCTTAGCGCCAGCGCCGATTACAACGCCGGAACCAACTGTTGCCACACCTTTGTTTTCGCCGTCAGGATCAGCACCAACAACAGCGTTTTCGCAAATTGTAACGTTTTCTGCAATAATACAGTGTTTTACAACAGCGCCTGCTTTAATAACGGTTCCGCCCATAACTACAGCGTCTTCTACTACAGCGCCTTCTTCTACCTTAACACCTGCATACAGAATGGAGTGTTTTACAGTACCTGCAACACGGCAGCCATCTGTGATCATGGAGTTTTCAACAACAGCACCAGCACTGATCTTGTGACCGGTCATACCGCTGTTACGGCTGTAAATCTTCCATTCTTCATCAAACAGGTTGATACCGCTGTTTTCAGGATCCAGAACTTCCATGTTAGCTTCCCAAAGAGAAGAAATAGTTCCAACATCTTTCCAGTATCCGCTGAAGTGGTAAGCGTACATCTTACGGCCATCACGAAGAAGGTTGGGGATAATGTTATTACCGAAGTCGTTTTCAGAATTGGGGTCTGCTTCGTCTTCTGTCAGATATTTTTTCAGGATATCCCAGTTAAAGATATAGATACCCATGGAAGCCAGGTTAGACTTGGGATTCTTGGGTTTTTCCTGGAATTCTGTGATCTTATCATTTTCATCGGCAACCATCAGACCAAAACGGGAAGCTTCATCCCACGGAACTTCCATAACAGCTACTGAGAATTCAGCACCTTTTTCTTTATGGAATTTCAGGAAATCGCTGTAATCCTGTTTGCAGATCTGGTCACCGGAAAGGATGATTACGTATTCCGGATCGTAACGTTCGATAAATGCCAGGTTCTGATAAATTGCATTAGCGGTTCCTTTATACCAGTCGGAGCCAGACGCCTGCTGATAGGGGGGTAATACATGAACTCCACCATAGAGACGGTCGAGATCCCAGGGCTGACCATTTCCAACATACTCATTAAGTACTAAGGGCTGATACTGTGTCAGGATACCAACTGTATCAATACCAGAATTTACGCAGTTCGATAACGGGAAATCGATAATACGATATTTACCGCCAAAAGGAACTGCAGGCTTCGCAAGTTTCTGGGTCAATGCGTATAAACGTGATCCCTGACCACCTGCAAGAAGCATTGCAATCATTTCTTTAGCCATAACGCTTCCTCCTAAAAAATGCATTTCATAAAAAATTCTCATTATTAATACATACCTGTTATACAGGCTTGCAGCGTATTAATAAATTCCGTATCTTGTCATACTAATCTGCCATAAGACCACGTAAGATATTCATCCAGCAACAGGGCAGAAACAGGGGATGATGCGACGGGCATCATTAACTGCCGTTAAAATTGTTTACTGAATGAATTCCACAGAGACCATTATAAGCAGCAACATGTCAGGACACTGAGCTAATATTCATTATAAGGTATTGCGCATTTTTGTGCAATACTAAAACTCGCACTTTTTACATAAAAATCAGTAATTTTGACAGATTTTTCTATAAGACTATTTTATCCGCTATTTGTTCTGCATAACAAAATTAATATTTTATTGGAATTGTTGATGATTTTTTATAACTTTTTATCAAATTATTTTATCTATTCTTTCAAAAAATATCTGATGGTTCAAAAACTCAAAATGATGCACCGATACAAAATGATACACAAAAATTTTGTATATTTTTTGTATATATTATTAAAGTAGCTTTATCAGCCTACTGCCAATCCTGCCGACCAGTTATAAGACGGATAAAATACCGTGATTTCATACTCAACTTCAAAAAGATAACTGACATTTTACTACAAATATGATAAACTCCTCTCAGCAAATCCTGAAAAGATATAAAAACTCTAATACAAAGAAGGTGAATGCAATGATTTATCGAATTGCGATTTGTGAGGATTCTGCTGTAGATGCCGCCCTTATCGAAAAGCTTTTAAGCCGCTGGGCCAACCAGCATCAGGAAGTAATCCAGGTGGAAGTTTTTCCTTCGGCTGAGAGTTTTCTGTTTCAATATGCAGAGGATACAGCTTATGATATTCTTCTGCTGGATATCGAACTGGGCGCCATGGACGGAGTTACCATGGCAAAACAGATTCGCCGGGATAATGAGGCAGTACAGATTATTTTTGTTACCGGTTTTCCCGATTATATTGCAGAAGGCTATGAAGTGGCAGCGCTTCACTATCTGATGAAACCGATCAATCCAGAAAAGCTTTTTTCAGTTCTGGACCGTGCAATCCAAAGGATTCAAAAAGCAGAACGAATGGTATTACTTCCCGTAAATAGCGGAATTCTTCGTTTTCCGATAGAACAAATCCAATATGTAGAGGCTTTTTCCCATAGTGTTGTAGTTACTACAGAAAAAACGGATTTGAAAGTCAAATTGTCTCTTTCAGAAATCGAACGGCGTCTGGGAGATGGCTTTATTCACTGCCATCGCTCTTATCTGGTGAATATAAAATATATTGCCCGTCTGAATAAAAATGAAGTGATTCTCGACACTGGAAAATCCCTTCCTTTATCACGAAAAGCAGCACCCCTGGTACATAGAGCTTTTATTTCCTACTATACGGAGGAACAGCATGAGACTTTTTGATATTATTTTTGGCAAAGCCATTGACCGTCGAATTGCGGCATGGCAAAATGACCTGATGACTAGACATTGCGATGAGGTCCAGAATATCTACAGCCAGATGAGAGGCTGGCGCCATGACTATCATAATCATATTCAAACTATGCTGGCATTAACTGACAAACCGGAAGAACTGAGGGATTATCTCTGGACATTAAATGCAGACCTTACTTCTGTAGATACCGTTCTAAAAACTGGAAATGTAATGGTAGATGCCATTTTAAACAGCAAACTGTCCTTGATTAAATCCAAACAAATTACAGTCAATGCCAAAGCTGTTGTTCCTTCTGAACTGCGTATTTCAGAGGTGGATCTTTGCGTAATTATTGGAAATCTACTGGATAATGCTATGGAAGCCTGTCTGAAACAGGAAAATGAATCCGAACGATTTATTCGAATCTATATCAATGTACTAAAACAACAATTGTATATTAGCATTACCAATTCTACAGGCGGTGAAATCAAAAAAGAAGGAAAAACTTATCTTTCTACCAAAAATTCAGCAACTCATGGATTTGGTCTGTTTCGCATAGACCGAATTGCAGAAAAATATGATGGATATGTTAATCGCCAGCATGAACCTGGTGTATTTGCAACGGAAGTCATGCTGCCATTATAATAATCCATTTGTCATTCGTGCGCGAATCAGAACCATTCACGCACGTTTTTTCTTTTATCCAACAATTTATGCTACACTCAAATTAACAGTTCAGCAGAAACTGAACCGAATTCTTTGGAAAGGAGTACCTGAAATTGAAACATTATTCAACTGCCAGTAATGTATGGTATTTGCTGCAGCTTCTTGTCCAATATGACTGGCACTGCCTTGTATTTTTGATATTACTGCTGCTTGTAAATCTGTCCATGCCCATGTTAGCCACGCTTCTTCCCACAACTGCAGTAGCTGCCCTGACACATGGCGGCGGAATCCGACAGTACTTACTATCAATTTTAAGCATTATGGCCCTTTATGCTGTGGAAACCTTCCTTAGCGGTTATCTGGAACAGCAAATAACTCTGTCACTCCGAGATTTTCGTACTTCAAAAGCTATGTCCATGCTGATGAAAAAGGCTCTGACCATGGATTACTGCGTGCTGGAACCTGCTGAGGGGCAACAAAAGCTTAGTGCGGCCATCCATGCATGCAATGGAAACTACGTGGGAGTGGAAGGATTACTCAGCCATCTGGAACCATGGCTTCGAAACCTCCTTGGAATGCTGATATACGGTGCAGCCGCTGTAGTGCTGGACTGGCGCATTCTTCCAATTCTGATAGGAATGACCCTTATTAATCACTTTATTGCCCGGCAGGATACTCAGCTGGAATTGCGAACCAAACCAACAGCTGATAAAGACCTTTACGGACAGCATTATCTTCATCGTCAGGCGGCAGACCCTGCCAATGGAAAGGATATCCGTCTGTACCACATGGAAAACTGGTTTTTATCTTCCCTTTTGGCCTGTATCAAACGGCGGGATATCTGGCGCAGGCAGCTTTTTGTATGGAGAAATGCCCGTGCTGTCAGTGACAACCTATTTCTGGTTTTCCGTGACATTCTGGTCTATACCATGTTAGTGAAATCCTTTTTCTCCGGGGACATAGACGCCGCAGGTTTTACGCTGGCTATCGGCATTATTTCCACATTTACCACCTGGCTCAATGGTTTTGTGAATGCGGCTAATGACTGGCGTTTTGAAAATCTGGAAGTCGGAGATTTCCGGTATTTTCTGGAGCAGAAGGATGTGTTAAATCACTGCAGCAGCACAGATATTCCTGTAAATCACCATCCTCCCCGTATAGAACTGCGTGATGTAAGTTTCTCTTATCCGAGCTCTCAACAGCCTGTACTGAATCACCTGAATCTGACCATCCAATCGGGTGAAAATATTGCTCTGGTGGGATTAAATGGAGCAGGTAAGACCACATTGGTAAAGCTTCTTTCCGGTCTTTACCGCCCTGCAAGCGGACAGATTCTTATAAATGGTATACCTGTGGAAGATTTTGATATTCAAAATTATTATCAGCTGGTAGGAACCATTTATCAGGACGTACATCTGCTGCCTTTTACCATTGGAGAAAATGTTGCTGGCTGTGAAGATTACGATTCTCTGAAAGTATGGAACTGTCTGGAAAAAGCCGGAATGAAAGAAGTTATCGAAAAATTGCCGAAAAAACTGGATACCTGTCTTTCTCAAAAGCTGGAACCAGATGGAGTAGATTTATCCGGCGGACAGCAGCAACGCCTATTATTTGCCCGCGTCCTTTATAAAAACGCACCACTATTGATTCTGGATGAACCCACTGCTGCTCTGGACCCTCTGGCAGAAGCCGATCTGTATCAAAAATACGCGCAGGCAACGAAAGATAAAACCAGTATTTTTATTTCCCACCGACTCAGTTCCACCCAGTTCTGTGACCGTGTTATCTATATGGAAAATGGTTTTATTACGGAAACAGGAACGCATCAGGAACTTTTGAAGCGTGATGGTGCTTATGCCCGTTTATTCCAGCTCCAAAGCTATTACTATCAAAGTCAAAAGGAGGTTTCCCATGAAAATACATAAAAAAACAGAATTTTTTCAAGACTGCCGGCAGATTATTTCCATGGTTCAAAAAGACCATCCGGCCACACTGCCTCTGATTCTGGCAACCGCTTTTCTGGATGCCTCTTTTCCATTTATAAATCTCATTTTTGGAGCTTTGATTTTAGATCATCTTTTGGCAGGTGATAAAAATACCATGTTCCTTGTATGGTGGATGATTAGCCTAAACTGTATTTTAGGTATCGGAAGCAGGTTTCTTTCCTGGCGTGCCCGGGCAGAAGGGCTTGTAGCCCATGACCTGACCAACCGAACCATCACCGGAAAATGTCTGACCATGGATTATCAGCAGCTGGAAACCCAGACCGTAATGGAGAAAAAGACACGAGCTGATGAAGGAGTCAACAACAGCGGCGGCGTATTTGAATTTATGTGGAGCCTGTCTGAGCTATTTTGCCACATTTTTACCATCCTCTATGCCATAATCACCATCAGTCAACTGTTTATCCAGACAGAACAATCTTCAGATACAGCACGCTGGATTCAGATTTTAAACACACCCTGGACATCTCTGGTTATGGTATTTTTTGCATTGATGATTCCTCTGACCTGCATTCCATTAACCCGATGTGCCAATAAAATCACCATGAAATTATATAATGTTAATATTGATGGTAATCGCCGCTCTCAGAGTTTTCTTCATCTGATTGAGGATTATCGTATAGGAAAGGACCAGCGAACCTATGCTATGGATACCATGATACTAAAAAAATACAAACAAACACGACAGGAAATTACTGCAAACATGCGCACATATGCTACACAAACCCAAACCATTTGGGGACTTGTATCCATAATCAATCTGCTTACTGTACTAATTGCATATTGTTTTGTGGGTCTGAAAGCTATGGCCGGACTGATTTCCGTCGGTGCTGTATCCATGCAGGTAGGAGCTATTACAGCTTTTGCTGACGCAGTGCGCCAAGGCATAGAATTAACCGGACAGCTGGATCTGCAGAGAAAATACTTGAAAGAATATGTAAAATTTCTGAATATTCCTTCTGAAAAATATAACGGTACATTGCCAGTGGAAAAACGGGATGATGGCGACTATGTACTGGAACTGCGGGATGTATCCTTTCATTATCCAAACCAGACTGCCTGGAGCTTGCGTCACGTCAGCTGCCAGCTCCCCACTGGCAAAAAGCTGGCTGTAGCAGGCCCCAATGGAGCCGGCAAAACAACATTCATTAAATTACTGTGCCGACTTTATGATCCAACAGAAGGAACAATCTTACTCAATGGTATTGATATCCGCCTGTACGACTATCAGGAATATTTATCCCTGCTATCCGTTGTATTTCAGGATTTCCAGCTATTTGCCATGAAACTTGGCGAAAATGTAGCAGCAAATGTTACTTACGATCCTGCACGGGTATGGGATTGTTTGGAAAAAGCCGGATTACGGGAACGGGTGGAACAAATGGAAAAAGGACTGGACACCAGTTTATATCAACAGGAAGAAAACAGCATAGAACTTTCCGGCGGTGAAGCCCAGAAACTGGCACTGGCACGTGCCCTCTACAAGGATGCACCTATTGTAATCCTGGATGAACCT
>JBGVFN010000143.1:0-2367 GCA_045121095.1 Lachnospiraceae bacterium
AACTGCAAAAAGGAATGTAAGCATTCGTGGATAAACGAAAGGGGAAGAAAGGAAAATAAATGCACAATATGCCATTTTTCCTGCAGTCATGAAAAGTGGAAAGATAAAGATGGCTACTGCACCTGTAAAAAATGCGGTATCAGGGAATCCCATGACTATGAAAAGAAATCGGACAAGAAGTGCAAGTGTACGTTTTGCGGCACTGAAAAAAATCATAAATGGATCAGCCTGGGTTCGGGTAATCCAAGCGACAGATTCTGTTCCAGATGTTTTTCTCAATGCTCTCACAAATGGAAAGACGAAAACCCAAAATCCGAACTATAGTCACTCAAAACCTAAGATTTGAGAACACCAAGCCTGGTCAGGAACAGGCGGTCCCTTTCGATGGTCTCTGTTCTCCAGCGAGCTCGGCCTACGGGTGAATCCACAGTTGTTTCCTGAATTGCATCAAACCAGTCAAACAGTTTAGCTACTGACATACCTTTCAACCAGTTAAGAAGAACTTTCTCTTTCTTGAATACATCGGATTTGTCATGCGCTGGATCGCCATTGGGAACGGCGAGGGAACTCTTGACCCGGTTAAGTTCTTTCTGGAAAAAGGCCTCATATCCATATGCCACAAACTGGCAGAAGAAACGCCCTTCCAGACTTTCTGTTGACTTTGTTCTCGTTACATGTGCATCGTTATACTGTTTATCGAGGCGGAATCCTTCCTCCGTTTTTTCGCGGAGACGATATTCACGTAATGCGCTGAATGCATTCATTTTCTCATTTGAGATAAGTACAAAGTATCCATAAAGACGGGTTGCTTTCATGATTGCTTTATCGTTCAGAGTTATGACCAGTCTGCCCCGGACATTCCTGATGATCAGGTAACGATCAGCCATACGTGCTTCGGCTTTTGTCAGCAGAGAAAGCTCTACTCCTTCTTCCAGCTGTTTCTTTACATGCTGGATATCCTTCATAAGGAGAGCTCTATCGATCCTTGCTTTGTCTGTATCAAGTACAAGGTGGAGGTACAGACGGTGTTCCTCTGTGATGATGTCACCTTTTTGTATGCCGTTGCGCGTGCGTTTTCTCTCATACGAAAACAGATGCGTGATCCTTTTTGTAACGCAGTATTTTGACGGATCTTCCGGACAGGCATGGGATGGCACTTCCATTTCCGGAAGAAGCGGTTCCAATTCCGGGAGAATCCATTTGCTGTCAAGCTGCCCCCGCATGAGAAACTTTGTATGTGCCTGCAGGAATCCCAGTATGTTTTCCTCTGAGAAGAACCCGCCATCCAGCACCAGCAGTGGTTTATCCATTCCAAGGACGGATAACTGCTTTAATGCGTTAAGGACAGAGACCACGTCCGGTATGTTTCCAGGCTGGCGCGAAAAGGCGATTGGCTGGTGATCGCTCAGGCTGAAGAGCGTGAGCATCTTTACAGCAGCCAGGCCGTTGCCGTCCTTATTGTAGCCGAAACGGACATCGTTCAGCAGTTCGGAATACGATGACACAGTGGTGCTGTCGACAGCAACAGACGCCCTGGACGGTGCATGAGATGCCCGGTATCCAAAGTATTTCTGCGATACCGTGATGTCCTGTCCCAACTGCTTCATCAGTAAATAACAGGTGTCTTCCGACATTCCCTCCTGATAAGGAATGGCATGGCTTATCTGCCACTCCTCGATCCTGCGGATCGTCTTATCGGGATTAGCCATCCAGAACCTCGCAATGGAAATGATCTTTTGGGCAGTCCCTTTATCAGCAGAGCTGAGAACATCGTCATCAATACATGATTCCTTACCGATCCATTCAAGGATATCGGTAACGCCGACCGTTTTGCGGCTTGCTGTGACAGCGGCAGTTCCAGGCACTTTCCGGGGCCGCGTCGGAAGAAGTTCTGCTCCGGTTGAAGACTTCTTTCCAAGCAGCTTACTGGATACATGCTCGTTATATCTCTTTTGCGGGTTGTAGAGCGTTGTTACCTCATAGACATAGATGTCGCCATTTGCCTGGCGGCGTTCGACACGTTTGGTTTTGGGTTCACCTGAAGCTTTCCTTGGCATCTTGAATCTCCTTATATTTGGTGTCTATAATATACCATAAACACTAAATAAAATCAACCCATAGATAGTCGAAAAATGGCTTATTTTCAAGGAAAAGTGGCGTTCAGGCAACTGATTTTTGGTGGCTATTTAGTGGCCATTACACGGATTTTAGGTTGTAAACTACAGTATAATTAGCCAATAGAGTCGTATTTAAGCTATGTAAAACAATTTTGACAAGAAAAAAGGGGCTTTGTCGAAGTATCTACTTCTTCCGTTTTTAAATTACCACTTTCATCTGTTGCAAATTTAGTTATTCCCAAATCCTTGA
>JBGVFN010000144.1:0-5554 GCA_045121095.1 Lachnospiraceae bacterium
ATTCTCTGGTTTCTATGAATATGTGGGGATTAACTCCTGATTTTCTGGATGTACTGGAAGAGGGCTTCAAAGAGTTCTTTGAGAAAGAAGTACCGAGCAATCCTCAGAAAGCCGAGTATCTGATTCCAATCTTCATCGGTGAGCTGCTGGAGCAGGGCAAGATGTCTGTGAAGGTTCTGAAGACCAACGACACCTGGTACGGCATGACCTACCATGAGGATGTCGCAGCAGTGAAAGACAGCTTCAAGAAAATGTTGGCGGATGGCGTGTATAAGGCCGACTTGTTCAGTGATCTGTAAAACGTGATGAATGGAATAGTTAGTTTACTCGGAAAGATCCTCACAAACATCCTGACTGCTCTGTATGAGCCGTTTGGATTTTCACTTCTGCTTTCATTCTTTGCCATGTTCTTCTATCTATATGCTTATGAACCTTCCGCAGCAGGCAAAGGCTGGAAGAATGCCATAGTGACATGGTATCAGAAGTTCAAAGAGAGCGTGTTCTTTCGGAAGTTGTTCTTACTGGCCTTTGTGACATCAATGATTTTGTTTAGGACGTTACTAAACCGTAATCTATGGCTAAATCCTTTATCCGATGTTATGGGAGGTTGGGGAATCTGGGAGACAAAGAATGGTGAACAGGTTCTGACCACTGAGTGTATTGAAAATGTGATCATGATGGTGCCGTTTTCAGCAGTAGTGATGTGGACGTTCGGAGAGAAGATTGGAAACGGCTGGAAGAAGATACTGTGCAATAGTGGAAAGATAGCATTTATCTTTTCTGTAAGTATTGAGATGCTACAATTATTGCTTCGCTTGGGTACATTCCAGCTATCAGACATCTTCTATAACACAGTCGGTGGAATGATCGGCGGATTGATGTATTGTGCGGTGATGAAGGCAAGAAAACGTCTGTAAAAGAATATAGTTTTGTGATATACTAGAAAAAGAGACTTCTATGTTGTTCTCATACCTACACAATACTTGATTTAAACGATTATAATTTTGGAAAGAGGTTTGTGTCCTATGCCTAGAACTAAAGGTAGCAAGAATAAGCCCAAAACTGTGATTGCAGATTTTGCAACACAGATTGCAGAAAAGCAGTCCGCAAAGGAAGAACTCACAGCCGAGATCGCGTCCCTCACCGCCAACATTGATACTTTGAAGGCGGATTTGAAGGAGAAGAAGACTGCTCTGAAGAAGGTCGAAAAAGAAGTGGCAACGCTGGAAGCGAAGAAGGCAAAGGCAGATGCTAAGGCTGCTGAAGAAGCTAAGAAGACCGAAGCCGAGAGTGTGGTTAAGAGATTATTAGCCAGCGGCATGAGTGCGGATGAGATCCTTGAAAAATTGAAATAAGCAAGAACCCAAGAAAAAAAGAAATGCCGTGTGGACAAACTGAACTCCAGGAGTTCACACGGTATATTTTGAAGGTCGATATATAGTTTATAACGAAAATAAAAGAAGAACAAAATTATAAGAAATGGAGTGTGACATAAAATGAACTTATCTAAAATACACCACATCGCAATCATCGTATCTGATTACGACGCAGCTAAGGATTTCTATGTGAACAAGCTGGGCTTCTCTGTTATCAGAGAAAATTATCGCCCGGAGCGTAAGGACTGGAAGCTGGATCTTCGTGTCAATGAATACACAGAGCTGGAGATTTTCGCTGAGGAAAACCCTCCGAAGCGTGTGAACCGCCCGGAAGCATGTGGGTTGCGTCACCTTGCGTTCTGCGTAGACAGTGTGGAGCAGACGGTCAGAGAACTGGCGGAAGTTGGCATTGAATGTGAGCCGATCCGTGTGGATGATTATACCGGCAAGAAGATGACTTTCTTCCATGACCCGGATGGACTGCCGCTGGAACTGCATGAATAAAATGAAGAAAACAAGAAAACCAGGCGGCGGCCGGAAGAAACTGAAGCCGGAGTACGATGCTGGGGAGAATCTGAAAGAACAGATGGATGCGGCTGTGGTACTTTATGATTCTGAGATGTCCTTGCAGACCATCGCCGATGCTCTAGCTCTAAACCCTATCAAAGTCCGGAAGCTGCTCATCACAGCCGGCGTGTATGAATCAGAAGTGGCGGAGAAGGTACAGGATACCTTTGAGGAGTATCGAGAAACACAGAACTATAAAGAAGCAATCCTCTCAACTGCATCAACCCTTGAACTATCCAGAGCCTCCGTTACCTCGTATCTGCCTTATCAGAAAGGTGTATACTTCCCAAGTACTGCTGATAAAGAAAAAATTAGTGTTGGAGCAGAGCGGCAGCGGAGATACAGAGCAATGAAGCGGTGGAGGGTTGATCCGACAGAAGAAAACTTCTGGGGAGTGGTTCTGTCCTATGCTGGTGTGAAATTCAAAACTTACTCTGGTTTGCTATTTTCTTACGAAATTAAAAAAGGCAGGAACGGCGAGTACACGAAAGAACTGTGGATCGACAGACGGGAGAAGAGTAAAAGTCTGGCATGGAGTTCTGTGCTACTGGCACTGGGCAATATAAAAGGAGAAGTAGTTGAACGACCTAAAGCTCTGGGAGATATCCGAGGCGTGACTTACATCTACGGAATGTTCTATCGGTTCGGACTGATTAATGTGCCGGATGAAGTGAAGGAGAAGATGGGGCATCCGAAAGACCGCAAAAAATAGGTTGCTATGTACAGAAGTGTGCGGTAATGTGTGCCGTAACTGAGGAGGTGAATCTCAGTTGGGAAGGACGGTAGCATTATAGAAAAATTGAAGGAAATGCTAGAGGAGTATTTGAAGAAAACAGAGCCGGAGTATTATCCACCGGTGGAGAACCTGCTTGATCTGATCTACGAGCATTACACGGAGAACAACCCAGTAGAGAAAAACACAGTTGCCGGGAAAGCAGCAAAGGCCAAAGAAAAGGAACTGGAAGAGTGGCTGCGCGGCTTGGAAGGAATGGATAGGCTCGTAGATGACTATGTCGGAGATAAGATTCCGCTCTGGGAAAAGATCATGGACCGGCAGGGGACGGTGTGCTGCGCATGGGAGAAGACCGCTTTTGAGGAAGGTCTGAAAGTCGGGATAAGGCTTATGAGTGAAGTATATAGTTTGTAACGGAAAACCGTCTCACTACGAGATGTTGCACACAGTGGAGGTGTACTCATAATTATTGCTTGACATCATACATCTTTGGATGTACCATCAAAGCAATAGGAGGTATGAGTATGAAGCAGGTCAAAGGTTTTACAAAAGAGTACTATATCGAAAAATGCAAGGACGATGGCGGTGTGCCGATCCTGTATTCTAATATGCAGGAAGCAGTGAAAGCATTATGCGAGTATTCAAGAACCAGGGAATATGATGACTTTAAGTTATCAGAGGAAAAAGCAGAAGCAGGAATCAAGAGGAGCTCTAACGGTGATTGGATTTTGATGGATGATGGTTCTGTTCTATGGCGTAGCTATCCGAAGATTGAGGAAGAACACGCCAAGAGTGGAAATGTGAAGCTGAGGGTTTGTAGAAAGAAAGCGGGATTGTCTCAGTCGCAGCTTGCAGAAAAAGCCGGAATCAGTGTCCGGGTTTACCAGAATTACGAACAGGGTGTGCGCGATATTGAAAAAGCGCAGCTTTCAGTTCTTCTCAAAATCTGTATTGCACTGGACTGTAGAATGTCAGATATCTTTATGGACGAAGAAATGGTAAAGCTGGTCAAGAAATACCACAAATAAAAAAATGCCTCGCTGTGAGATATTGCACACAGTGGGGCAGTCAATCAGTCGTTATCCTCTGCTCGTATTCTGAGCAGTTCCTCTATTTCATATTTTGTTGCCAGCCGTACAGCTGGCTTTTCATCGTGTTCCACTGCACCACAGTCCGGGCAGCGGTCAGGAAGTGACTCGCTTTCAAAGCAGTAATGGCAGGCATCACAATAATAAAAGTTCAATCCATTGTCACCTCGCCTTCGTTGCAGTTCTTCATGGAATCCTTCAAAAAATCATTGTGGAGTTCAGGAAGAAACGGAAGCTGGTATCCCTTGTCTGCGAGGATGTTCAGCTTGAAATCCACGAAATGTTTCTCAATAGAGTTCATCCGGGCAATTTCATCCAGCGTGACCAACCCAGAGTGTGCGTACTGGAACTCCTGCAAAAGCTCCTGATATTTCATGGCGCGGTAAGCAGAGGAGCATCGGGAAGGCAGATTTGCCTCCAGCTGTTTCTGGTCGGCAGCATATTCGTAGTAGCCAATCGGTTCCAGAACAGCATCGTCTGCCAGCAGCAGTTCGGCAGCAAAAGTATTGGCGCGCCGTTCTGCCTTTGAATTATCCAGACTATAAAAATAGGTGTCTTGAAATGCCTGACCGGAGCTGGCGTGTTTCCGGTCAAAGAGGGCGTGTCCCAGTTCATGAGTCATTGCGGATACACGCTGGGCATTCGTACAATTTGAATTGATGCCGATGTACTCACAGTTCAGCAGAACTGTGTAGTAACCGAGCAGGTCGTGGCAATAGCGTATCTCTTTGAGGTTTATGGCTCTCCGGGAAATGATCTCTTCCGGGTCGCGGGTCTTGTAGCGGCGAACTACGGCATCGGCCATGTCAATAGCGCATGTGTTCAAGGTAGACTCCTTTCCTCTGGAGTAATATCAGTTCTTACCGCAGATATTTTTTCGGAGTAAATTTCTTCGCATCAGCTTTGGCATCGAGGAAAAGTTCTTCCATTTCTTTAATAAAAGCAGCCTGATCTTCTTCGGACAGTTCACCGCCGGCAAACAGGGCAGTGGTCTGTTCTTTTATTTTCTTTGCCTGTGCAACACCGCGGGAACCATACTTCTTGCGGACATCTGCATAGAAGAGGTCATCGTTCAGCTCTTGCTGGAAGGTTGCCTCATCCATAAAATAATCCGTAGTGACTCCAAGAGCAGCGGCGATCTTCTGAATCGCATCAACGCTCGGTTCACGTTGGTTGGATTCAATATAGCGGATTGCACGATCCGACATCGAAGCCCGCCGTGCCAGTTCAGCCATACTCATGTGGTGAGCGGTGGGGAGGGCTTTTATTTTATCTCCGTTGGTTGCGTCAGGAGTCAGGGTGGCAGCGGCATCCGCTTTGGTCTCCTGCGTGTTGAGTAGACTTGTTTCAAGGTTCGTTTCGTTTTTCATGTCATGCCTCCATGTGGGATTCTGCTGTGTGCTGGAGGGAAAGTACCAGCAATTACAACATAATTTTGTAAAGCTACTTGACAAGGAACAACTGTTCCATTATACTAAGAACAAAAGTTCGGGAACTCCTGTTCCTATAATACAATAGAAGGTTGTAGAAGTCAAGAGGGAAACTGGCCGAAAACAAACATAAAATTATTAAGCAAAAAAAGCAATAAATATTGCGTATATGTTGACAATGGAATTATGAAGTAATACAATATACGCAACACAAGCAATATAAACAACGCGCCTGATTTACGGGAGGCAAAGCATGAGCGATAGAAAAATTGATATGACGGAGCTTGCGAATTATATTCGCATTCGCCCGCCGGAGAAAGAGAAATTAGCAGAGTTGCTCATTAGAGCAAAAGGAGCAAG
>JBGVFN010000145.1:0-19426 GCA_045121095.1 Lachnospiraceae bacterium
AGAGCGTGTCTCCGTGTAATGCAGGTCTGTAATGGAGCCGTCACTACCTTATAAAATACATTGTTAGTATTTGCTGTAATACTAGGTTTTTCAAAGGCTCTGCCTGCCGAAAAACCGTAGTATCGCTGCGTTTGTGGCAAGCGAGAGCGGGTCCCAGAAGGGGAGACCCGCACTGGAACGACCGTTCTTTATATCTTTTACATCCCTACTGCGGATATACCATATTTTCTTCTTTGATGCAGTACAAACAACTATTCAGATATTTTTCAGCCTGCCATTTTGCCATGGGAAGGTTCATATCCAGATAATTACCGCAGTCTCTTGCAGCGGCTCCGGGAACATCTCCTTCGAAGTCGCGGATAAATTCAAACATACCTGTGATCAGTTCCACGATGTCCTTGGATTCATAATCACCGTTCAAGATCAGGTAATTGCCGGTACGGCAGCCCATGGGACCGAAATAGATGATTTTATCTCCCCATGTGGGGTGGTTGCGCAGATAGGTTGCGCCCAGATGTTCCATGGTGTGCAGCTCTGCAGTGTTCATAACCGGTTCGCGGTTCGGTTTGGTCATGCGCAGGTCAAAGGTGGTCAGAACGGCATTACCAGCCATATCTTTTCTGGAAACATAAATACCGGGAAGCAGGTCCAGGTGGTTAACAGTAAAACTTGCAATTTTTTCCATATTGTATTCTCCTCGTATATAGATGAGTAAATATCACAGCATCCCACATATTATAAAGGAAAAAGCGGCTTTATTCAAGACAGTTCAGCGAGGCTGAACTGTTGCAAATGTTTAAAAAGGCTGTTGCAAACACGGTCTGGCCTTATTGACAACTAAGTTTACATTATGTAAAATGTTTGCAGTATTTAAGTATATTTGGAACGATTCAGCAGGAAATGATGAATGTCTGCGAAATTCGTTCAAGACAGTTCAGTCCCTGCTGAACTGTTACGTATATTTCTATGGAAGTTTATTTGTTCAATATACAAATATTTAATTTGGAGGTAGTTATATTATGGACAATAAAAATAAACAGATCATTCTGACGGGAGATCGTCCTACTGGTCGTCTGCACCTTGGACATTATGTAGGCTCTCTGAAACGCCGTGTTGAATTGCAGAATTCCGGCGAATTTGATGAGATCAACATCCTGATTGCGGATGATCAGGCTTTGACAGATAATGCGGATAACCCCGGAAAGATTCGCGATAATATCATTAATGTGGTACTGGATTATTTATCCGTTGGTCTTGATCCTGAAAAGGTTACCATTTGTGTGCAGTCAGCGTTACCTGCTTTACATGCTCTTACTTTTTACTATATGAATCTGGTAACAACTGCAAGACTTGCCCGTAATCCTACTGTAAAGTCTGAAATCCAGATGCGCGGTTTCGCAGATGAAGGTCTGCCGGTAGGTTTCTTTGCATATCCTGTGTCCCAGGCGGCAGATATTACTGCGTTTAATGCAAATGTGGTTCCCGTAGGTGAGGATCAGCTGCCTATGATTGAGCAGACACGCGAAATTGTAGAGAAGTTTAACAGAATTTACGGAGAGACATTAGTTCTTCCCAAGGCTGTAATCCCGGAAAATGAATTTCAGCGTCGTCTGCCCGGTGTGGATGGCAAGGCAAAGATGAGCAAATCTCTTGGCAACTGCATTTATCTTTCAGATAGTGCGAAAACTGTGAAAAAGCAGGTGAATGGAAAGATGTTCACAGATCCTACCCATCTGAGAATCGAAGATCCTGGTCATATAGAAGGTAATGTGGTATTTACCTATCTGGACGCTTTCTGTAACGATGATCATTTTGCTGAGTATTTACCTGAATATGCAAATCTGGAAGAAATGAAAGCACATTACCGCCGTGGTGGCTTGGGCGATGGTGTCTGCAAAAAGTTCCTGATTCAGGTTCTTGAAGAAACACTGAGTCCTATCCGTGCAGAACGTGCAAAATGGGAAGCAGATATCGATACCGTATATGATATTCTCCTTGCTGGAACTGCTAAAGCAAGAGAGACAACCAATGAAACATTAGCCCGTGTACAGAAGGCCATGAAGATTGATTACTTCGCAGATCGCCGAATTGTGGGTGAATGGGAAAAACTTTTAAAAATGGCACAGAAATAGAGTGTGGCTGGAGCGTGTTTGAAAAAGGCTTTATGCAGGATGTGCAGATTGCGTGAATGATTTTTCAAACACGCTTTAGTAAAGGGAAAAAAGCCTGTGTGGCAGGAAACATTGTTGTTTTGCTGTTTCCGTCACACAGGCTTTTTGTGTGCACCTGGGAGCGCACTTTAGTTAATGGCTTTTAGTTAATGGTCATCGTCATGTTCTTCATCCGGTTTTTTGTTTTGTTCGTTGTGGCTATTGTCGCTTTCCTTGTTTTGGCTTTCCTTATCCTTGCTTTCCTGTGCTTTGGAAGCGTCTTCTGCACTTTGGGAAGCTGCTGCACTTTCTGCTGCGGAAACGGATTCGGCGATGGACTCTGCCACATGATCAACGGTACAGGTACCAATTCTACCCAATGAGTATCGGCTGTCATCGGTGTCACCGGAAGCGGAGCTGTCCAGAGACATATAAACCTTTGTTTGGGTTTCGGGACATTTATCGGTGGCACGGAGTCCGGATTTCTTACAGATGGTGATGCCAACATGTCTGTCACATACTTCGGTGGGTTCTGTTCCCTCTACAAAATATTCGGTATAGGACATGCTGCCGCGGGAATCGTGGTCACATACGCCGGCAACGGCCAGTTTTCCGGATTTGCTGCAGACCTGTCTGGAAACAATACCCGCAGGAGCTTTGAAACCGGGATCAGGAAAATCTTCATGAACACGGGTCATAATGGCTTTCCAGATTTCCTTGTGGTAATTTTCACCGCCGGAGGGATCATCAATTTCCTGCATTTCATCGTAACCGGACCAGATAACCCCAGTATAATAAGGTGAAAATCCTGCAAACCAGATATCACAGCTGCTGGTTGTGGTACCGGTTTTTCCGGCAATAGACATGCCATCCACATCTGCACGGCGTCCAGTTCCGTAAATATTTACAGAGCCCTGGGTGCTGGGATAACGTTTGCCTTCCATGGTTTCTTCCATGGCGTCTGTCAGCAGGTAGGCCGTGGTTTCCTTCATAACGGTGTGGGTTTCCGGTGTTTTGTCGATGATGACATTACCGTCGCTGTCCAGGATCTTGGTGTAGAAGATGGGTTCTGTATAGGTACCGCCGTTGGCAATAGCTGCGTAGGCAGCAGTTGTTTCCAGATTGGAAACACCTTTTGTCAGACCGCCAAGACTTAACGAAGCATTAATATCGCTGTAGGTGTTGCCATTGGCATCTGTATAAGATTCTACCAGAGAAGTAAAACCGTATTTTTCCAGATATTCAAAGGCAAGAGCCGGAGTAACGGTTTCATTCAGGTTCTTAACGGATATGATGTTCATGGAACATACGATACTTTGGCGGATGGTGGAATATCCCACATACTGGCTTCCCCAGTAGTTGGAGAAATTCTTCTTTCCAACAGAATAAGGACCGTCATAGTAGGTAGTGGCAAGGGTACAGTCGCAGGTATCCAGTGCAGGTGTAAAGCCTGCCAGTACTTTAAACAGGGAACCAGGCTGACGAATTGCATCGGTAGCACGGTTCAGGGAAAGGCTGGTGGTCTTTTCACCTCGTCCGCCGGCAATACCAAGTACATAACCGGTGGACTGATCCATAAGAACGAAGGAAACCTGAGGCTGCAGCGTATAGTTGATGCCAGTCAGTTCCCAGGTATCTCCGGTGTCTTTATCGATCAGAGAATCGGCGAATTCTTCAATATCAGCTTCCAGTTCTTTTTTGCTGTTGCCGATCAGTTTATAACTCGCATTCTGTTCGCGGAAATACAGTTTCAGGTCATTTTCATTAAATGTTTTTTCTGTACCATCTCCATAGGTGACCAGCAGAGTAAACGTGCAGGAATACTGTGTCAGCGCACTGGGATAATGGGATTCGTCATTTACTTCCTCATCAATAATGGTCTGGATCGCAGGATTCATAGTGGTGTAGATCTGAAGTCCGCCACTGTAAAGCAGGTTATTGGCCTGAGCCTGTGTGTAGCCGCGCTCAGTTTGTAAATCTTCAGAAACCTGTTCGATGACTGCATCTACAAAATAACTGGTAGGATCTTCTTTTGTGGCGGTATAGGTGTCGTTATATGCCTGAATACGGTCATAAACATCGTCTTCCAGAGCACTTTTTTTCTCTTTTTCTGTAATATATCCCTGTTCCTGCATATCCTCCAGAATCTTTTCCACACGTTCCCGGTTTTTGTCAGGGTGATTGATGGGATTATAGGCACTGGGATTATTGGTAATTGCAGCGATTACTACGCTTTCTGACAGGGTCAGTTCGGCGTAATCTTTGCCAAAATACCGCTGAGAAGCTTTGACAATACCCAGAGTATTGCTGCCCAGGTTGATGGTGTTCAGATAACTGAGGAGGATTTCCTCTTTGCAGGCCTGTTTTCCAAGTTCTTCGGTCAGGTCTTTTTCCAGCTGAAGGGCAAGATACTGTTCCTGAATCTTACGTTCCAGCCGGTCTCCCAGACTGTTTTCACTTAACCAGTCGGTAAATACACTATTTTTGATTAACTGCTGTGTGATGGTACTGGCACCTTCTGAAAAATGAAATCCGTTTGTGATTCCTTTTACACCAGCGCGGACAATACCTTTCAGGTCAATACCGTTGTGTTCCCAGAAACGGGAATCTTCTACGGCGACAAATGCATTGATCAGGTCTTCGGGGATCGTGTCATAATCTTTTACATTTACTCGGTTGGAACCGGCTTGTACCAGTGTTTCAATCAGCGTTCCATTTGCATCATAGATATTGGATTCCTGCTCATCAGGAATAATATCTTCATTGGTAATCTTGGGGGCATCATCGATAATGCCGCGGATCATACCAAAGCCGATACCGGCTGCCAGGCAGACGCAGAGGAACAGACCGATCAGAACCATACAAACTGTCGCGAAAACAGAACGGGATTTCCGTTTCTGCTTGCGCGAAGCATTTTTTTTCAGTTCATTCTGAGCTCCGTCTTTTCCTAAATTCATACAGATATCCTTTCGTTAAAATAGTACAGCAGTCCAGCAAAAGCTGAACATTTGAATGTTTCAGCAGAAAATGATGATGTGTTGTCTGCTGAATGGTTACAAAATATTTCAGACATACCATATTATTATATCAAATTATGCAAAGAAAATAAATATGGGAAATTCTTAAGTTTCTCTGAAATGTGTTTAGGGGGCGGACAATTGGCCTTCGGAAGGAAAGTATGGATAGCAGGTAAAGGATTTAGAAGGGAAGTATGGATAGCGGATAAAGGATTTGGAAGTAAATTACAGATATTACATAAAGAATTTCTGAAGAATTCCTGAAGATAGTATAAATTTCTATGAAACCTTTGTGGGTGGTTTTACAAATGCAGGATATTTGTGTTATGATGGGAGTGTTCAGCGCTCTTTTGTCAGACGGTGGGCAAATTTGCGGTTAAAACTACTTTTCATCTGTGCTTTTTTCATATATACTGGTGCTGATGAAAAAGGTAACAGTTCAGCTTTGCTGAATCGTTACAAAAAAGCGGTACACTATTTTAAAGAGGACAGGATATGGTGGAAGCATACAATACCGTCTATATGGGCGGTGAAGAAGAGATTATAGAGAAGAAATCACGTTTTATAGCGGTGGTGGAACATGTGGAATCGGAGGAGGAAGCTATTTCCTTTATCGAAGCTGTTCGAAAGAAACATTGGAACGCCACTCATAACTGTTATGCCTATATTATAGGAAACAATCAGCCATTGATGCGCTGCAGCGATGATGGGGAGCCTTCCGGTACAGCCGGACGTCCTATGCTGGATGTGCTGGCTGGGGCACAGCTGTGCAATATCGTGGTGGTGGTCACCCGGTATTTTGGAGGAACACTTCTGGGAACCGGCGGTCTGGTAAGGGCATATTCCGGTGCTGTAAAGGCAGGGCTGGAAGGAAGTATGCTGATTACGCGGAGGCTGGCTAAAAAGCTGGAGATTTCATGTGATTATACCTGGCTTGGCAAGATTCAGTATCTGGCGGCTCAGATGAAACTGCGGACACTGGAAACAGAATACAGCGATGCGGTAAAGATTGTGCTGCTGGTGCCGGTACAGGACAGCGGCCGTTTTTCCAAACAGGTGGCAGAGGCTACCAATGGTCAGGTGGAGGCTGTGGAAACAGCAGAACTTTATTATGCAGAAGCAGATGGAGAATGCCTGTTGTTTGATCACTAAATAGAATGATAACGATTCAGCAGGTATTAAAAGTTAGTAGAATGTGAAAAAGGAAGGATAATAACATGTTTACATATGAAGATGCCGTAAAGGCCATTGATGCGATTCCGAAATTTCTGGAGGCTCCTTCTGTGGAGCATACAAGAGCCGTGCTGGATGCCATCGGTTCACCGGATAAAGATATGAAGATTATTCACGTAGCAGGAACCAACGGAAAAGGTTCTGTCTGTGCATTTGTCAGCAGTATGCTGGCAGCCCAGGGAATGAAGGTCGGTACATTTACTTCTCCTCATCTGATCAAGATGAATGAGCGTATCAAGATTAATAATGTACCGGTTTCCGATGAAGAATTCCTGCGTTCTTATTTATATGTAGAAGAATCCTGTAAAGAACTTGGCGCCATGAATTATTTTGAATATCTTTTTGCCATGGGCATGGATATTTTCTCCAGAGCGGATCTGGATTACGTAGTGCTGGAAGTTGGTCTGGGCGGCCGTATGGATGGAACCAACGCCATAAAATCACCCGTTTGCTGTACCATTACTTCCATTAGTCTGGATCATGTGGAGGTTCTTGGCAGCACCATTCCGGAAATTGCATCTGCAAAGGCCGGTATTATTAAACCAGGCGCGAAAGTGGTTTACGATGGAACAAGACCGGAAGCAGCTGAGGTTATTTGTAAGGAAGCAGCACTTTATGGCAATGACGTTCTGGGTGTGGACCACACCTGGTATGACCATACCAGCCTGGAAAATGGCAATCTTTGTATCGATGTGAAAAAAGGTGCTCTGGCAGGCAGCAAATTATATATTCCCTTTATTGCCGAATATCAGGCAGTCAATACTCTGGTAGCTGTATCGGTTATGGAGATGCTGGGCATGCTGGAGACAGAAGAACAAAAAGAAATGGCCCGCAAGGGAATTATGATGACCCGCTGGCCTGGCCGTATGCAGCAGGTTATGCCCGGCGTTTATATTGATGGTGCCCACAATGAGGATGGCATTGGTAAATTCGTACAGGCTGTCCGCAATGTGGAATGCAGGGGCAGAAAATTATTGCTGTTTTCTGCGGTAAAAGAAAAAGATGTGGATCTGATGGCCCGCCATATTGGCCGGGAAGCAGATTTTTCCCATATCATGATTACTGAAATTGAAAATTCCAGACAGCTGGGATGCGAGATTCTGGAAGATCGCCTGAAACATTATTATGACGGTCCTGTAGAAATCTGCCCCGGTATCCGCAAGGCATTTGACCGTGCCATGGAGGAAAAACAGGAAGAAGATATCCTTTTCATTGCCGGATCATTATATCTTGCAGGAAGCATTATGGAATTTCTGGAAGAGCAGAAATAATCAAAAAGAGAGAATCTGCTCAGAATGAATGGAAATAATCAAAAAGAGCAGAGATAACCAGGAATATCAGAAATACTCAGAAAGAGGTTTGATTGTAATGATCGATTTTGATGAAGAATTAAAGAAATTTACGCCCAGTGAGGAAGTAGATGCAGAGACCATAAAAGCAGATCCGGAACAGATTACGGATATGGCAGATGTATTGATGCAGCTGCTGAAAGACTGATGGCTGAACAATTACTGATTTTAAAGTATAACAGGTGGTGAATTGCATCATGAAATGTTGTAAATGCGGAACGGTTGTGGCAGAAAGAGCGGGGGCATGTCCTTCCTGCGGTATGCGGATGAAGGAATACAGACGTCTGATCTATCTGTCCAATGGTTTATATAATTCTGCACTGGCACGTGCAGAGAAAAGAGATCTTTCCGGAGCACTTCAGGATCTGAAAAGATGTCTGGAACTGAATAAACGCCAGATTCAGGCTCGCAATCTGTATGGACTGATTCTGTTTGAACTGGGGGAAATCGGTGAGGCCGCCAAGCAGTGGAAACTGAGTATGGCTCTGGAACCGGAAGATAAGCAGGCTGCCGCTCTGTATAAAAAGGCATTTGGCAGCCGGGGAGAACTTGCAAGGCTGAAAGATGCTGTGAAAAAGTACAATCAGGCCCTTCATTGCGCCCGTGAGGGAGCATTGGACCTGGCTGTGGTAAATCTGAAAAAGGTACTTGGCGCATATCCGCACTATGCAAAAGCTGCAAGACTGATGGCTTTAATCTGCATCAAGCAGGAAGATTATGCCAGAGCCTGCCGTGTGCTGAAACCGCTGTTGGATGTAAACAACACGGATCTGCAGGCAATTCGGCTTATGGACGAAGCCACCGCATTGGCGGGAAGTTCTCTGAAAGCGGACATGAAAGAGCAGGAAGAACGGGAAGAAAGGGAAAGCCAGGATGTGATCATACCGCCCTACAATGAGAAAAATGAGCTTCTGCATGATTTTATGTGTATTGCAGGAGGTTTGCTGTTGGGGGTTCTGGCATGTATGTTTTTGATCTTTCCTTCCGTAAAGCAGCGCATGATTGAGGATAATAATACACAGCTCATGGCTTATGGCGATGATCTGTCTTCAAAGGAAGTCCAGATTATGTCTCTGGAGGAGCAGATCGAAGATCTGGAGCAGCAGCTGAAGGAAACAGAAAACTCACTTCAGGCTTATACCGGAGAAAATGGTATTATGGATGCTTATGCGGACCTGATTTCAGCTCTGACGTATTATGCTCAGGGAGATTATCTGGAAGCCGCCCAGGCATTTACCGGTATTAAGGTTAAAAATGTGGATAACAGCGCGTATACGCAAGCTTATAAGACCATGAGTGAGGAATTCGAGCAGACGGGGCTGCAGAAACTGTACCAGGAAGGACGCAATAAGTACAAGCGTTATCAGTACAGTGAAGCGGAGAAATATTTTAAACAGTGTCTGAAATTAAAAGCTGATTATCCGGAAGTCATGTACTGGCTGGGATTATGCTATTACAATACAAATGATAAAGATAACGCACAGAAATATTTCTACAAATTACAGCAGGACTATCCTGATACCCAGTGGTCAAAACTGGCAAAACGGTATATGCCTTATACAGAAGAAAGTGATGGTTCTCAGGAAAGCCAGCCTTCTCAGGAGGATGAACAGAATCCGGGCAATGAATAGAACCAGATAATAAATCGCCCATTTGCGGCGTGGAAATATTGATCTTTTCAAAATGATAATAAATTCACAAAAGAATAATAAATTCACAAAAGAGGAACAATTCAGCAGATGCTGGAAGGTTCCTTTTTTTTGTATCACCATAAATGGTAACAGTTCAGCCTTGCTGAACTGTCTTGAATAAATTCAGCAGTAAAATCATGCTCTGCTGAATAGTTACCATAAATGAAAGTCGATTGTAGCAGGGAGGCAGAGATGTTTAAAGAAAAAGAGGAAACCAAAATGCCGGTTTATGAAAGGGAAAAGGATGTGCTGTACATCCGTCTTCCAAGAGAATTTGATCATTTTTCATCTCGTAATATGAAAGTGGAAACAGAGGCATTGATTGAGGCAGTTGGAATTAAAAATATTGTGTTTGATTTTACAAAAACGGAATTTATGGACAGCACAGGGGTTGGTATTCTTCTTGGGCGCTATAAACGAATGAAATTTGCCGGCGGGGCGGTGTATATGTGGCATGTAAATCTTCGGATACGGAGAATGCTGGAGGTGGCAGGTGTCACACGATTGATTCAGGAACTGGATTGATGGAGAAGGAGAGTGCTCAGAGGTGGTTGAAGTGATGAAGAAGGAGAGTGCCCAGAGATGGTTGAAGTGATAGAAAGAGAAAAGCAATCAGAGGTGGCTGAGCGGCAGCTGAAATAACAAGAAAGGATTTGGAGAAAATGGAAACAAAATTCAGTATGAAATTTGACAGTATACCCGGGTGTGAAGGATTTGCCAGGGTGACTGTTGCGGCATTTGTGGCCAGACTGAATCCGACTGTGGAGGAATTGGAAGAACTGAAAACTGCAGTTTCGGAGGCTGTGACCAACTGTATGATTCATGCATATGATGGCCGGGAGGGGCCGGTATCCATGGAAATCAGTCTGCGGGGGAGAACGGTGACGATTCGTATCTGTGATGAAGGAGGCGGAATTGAAGATGTGGAAAAGGCCATGCAGGCCTGTTATACCACAAAACCGGATTTGGAACGTTCAGGTATGGGATTTACCTTTATGCAGCTGTTTATGGATGATGTCATGGTAAAATCTTCACCAGCTGACGGAACAGAAGTGGTCATGACCAGAAGATTTGCAGATGCGAAAGCACCGCTTTGTCCTCATTAAGAGCAGGATAGGCTGGAATATTATAGCAGAGCGATGATTACATAGCTGTAAAAATAATATCTGGTAAATGCCATGGAATTTGCGGAATTGATTCAGGCCGCGCAGCAGGGAGACCGGGCTGCGCGGGATCAGCTGGTTTGTGAAAATATGGGACTTGTCTGGAGTGTTGTCAGACGTTTCAAAGGAAGAGGGCAGGAAATGGAGGATTTGTTTCAGATTGGAAGCATAGGGCTGCTGAAGGCTATTGACAAATTTGACCTGAATTTTCAGGTGTGTTTTTCTACTTATGCAGTGCCTCTGATCGCGGGGGAGATAAGACGTTTTCTGCGGGATGACGGGTTGATTAAGGTCAGCCGTACCTTGAAAGAACAGGCATATAAAGCCGGAATTGCAAGAGAACAGCTGGGAATGGAGCTGGGGCGGGACCCCACTATGGAAGAACTGGCCGGAAGAATGGGCATGTGCGTGGAAGAAGTGGCAGCGGCACTGGAGTCCGGTGCAGAGGTGGAATCTCTTTCACGAACCATTTATCAGGGAGAGGGCAATGCCATTACGCTGATGGAACGTCTGGAAGATGATGGAGATATCAGTGAAAAACTGGTAAATCAGCTGGTGGTGGATCAATTATTGGCCCATTTGCCGCAGCTGGAAAGAAGATTGCTGGAACTGCGGTATTTTAAAGAAAAAACCCAGGCGCAGACTGCAAGGGAACTGGGGATTACGCAGGTGCAGGTTTCACGGCTGGAGCGTAAGATTCTGGGGCAGCTGCGGAGAAAACTGCCGTAGAACGTACCTGAAAAGCGTGTCTGAAAAATGTTTTATGCAGGATGTGCGCTTCATTTTTAGATAAATTCTCACCATATTGCGAAATAAAAAGGCTTCTGTTATAATCGGGAAAAGAAATATGCCTGCAATCAGGTACGAAAAGGTAACAACTGGAAATAAGAGTATTAAAGCAATACTGGAAAAGAAAGTATTAAGGCAATATTGGAAACAAAAGTATTAGGCAATACTGGAAAAGAAAGTATTAAGGCAATACTGGAAACAAAAGTATTAGGCAATATTGGAAACAAAAGTATTAAGGCAATACCAGAAACGAAAGACAATTAAGGTAATCACCGGAAAAGAGAAAACATTATGGAATGGAGTCAAATGATAACGGCGTTTCCCCAGCACCGTAGTAAGAAAAGTCAATATCAGAAGACCACGCTGATGACCCAGTGGGGCAAAGAACTTTATCAGCAGGTTTCGAAAGAGAAAAAAGCAAAAGAGACAAAACATAAAGAAAAACAGGATAAGGAAAGCCAGCCTGGAATTTTATGGGAATATCCCAGACCTCAGATGGTGCGCTTAAAACCGGCGGGACAGTATGAAATCCTTAATGGATGGTGGAAATATGCCATTATAGATTCGCGCCGTGTGCCGCAGGAATGGGAAGGCGAGATTCTGGTGCCATTTTCACCGGAGACAACCCTTTCTTTTGTAGAACGTCAGGTTCAGCCCAGTGAATATCTTTGGTATGAAAGGGAAATATACATACAGGAAATGCCGCAGAATCAGAGGACGCTGCTGCATTTTGGTGCGGTAGACCAGAATTGTGAAATTTTTCTGAATGGAAAGCGTGTTAGTAGACACTCAGGCGGATATCTGCCATTTTCACTGGAAATTACAGAGTGGCTGCATCAGGGGGACAATATTCTCCGAATCTGTGTGCAGGATGTGTCAGAAACTTCATTTTATGCAATCGGTAAACAAAAACTGGAGCGGGGCGGCATGTTTTATACGGCTCAGAGCGGTATCTGGCAGACTGTATGGCTGGAATGGGTTCCTGTGAATTACATGGAACGTGTGTGGATAACTCCGCTGTATGATGAAAATATGGTGGATATCTGCATTCGGATCAACGGGCCGGCCAGCGACCGTCAGGCGGGGCTTTGCACCACTGCCAAGGAAATGATTGAATTGAAATTGTATGAACCGGATATTCATCAGGAAAATCATACGGATGGGGCCTGCTGTTTCTGTCATGCAGGACGGAAGGTACTTCGGGAACTTCGGGTGGAGATGGAATCTGTGCAGCTGGATGCCGTGCACCGTGAGTGTCATGTGCGGATTCAGGTTCCTGATAAAAAAAGCTGGACACCGGAAACACCCTGGCTGTACGGATTATGCATCACTACAGCAGAAGATCATGTGGCCACTTACACTGCCATGCGTTGTTTTACCGTGGAAAAGGATGAAAAGAACTATCCAAGACTGTGCCTGAATCATAAACCGTATTTTATGAATGGAGTGCTGGATCAGGGATACTGGCCGGAGTCACTGCTGACACCGCCCTCTGATGATGCCATGGTATCGGATATTGTGAAAATGAAGCAGATGGGCTTTAACATGCTTCGTAAGCACTGCAAAATAGAGCCGGACCGCTGGTATTATCATTGTGATCGTCTGGGAATGCTGGTGTGGCAGGATATGATAAATGGCGGTTCCAAATACAATATGATAAAATTATGCTATTTGCCCACATTCTCTCCGTTTTTATTTGCAAACCGAAAGGATTTGGGGCCCCATGCTTATAAACGAACGGGACGTTCCAGCCGAAAAGGACGCCGCATATGGAAACGGGAAACCGAAGAAACCGTAAATGTATTGTACAATCATCCCTCCGTGGCAGCCTGGGTGCTGTTTAATGAAGGATGGGGACAATTTAAATCAGGCGACGCCTGCCAAAAAGTAAAAGCACAGGATCCCACCCGTTTTATAGACCACGCCAGCGGCTGGTTTGATCAGCGGGAAGGAGACATGCGCAGTGTACATAACTATTTCCGAAAATTGAAAGTGGAAAAAGGCCCGCGGCCCTTCGTAATTTCCGAATACGGCGGCTACGCATACAGAGAAAAAGAACATCTGTGGACTAACCGCCTGTATGGATATGGTGTCTATAAAACAGAAGAAAAATTACATACCGCTTACAAAGAACTCCAGACACAGATTCACGCATTGGTGGAAGAAGGCCTGTGCGCCGCAGTCTATACCCAGGTATCTGATGTGGAAGAAGAAGTCAACGGCATCCTGACCTATGACCGCGCCATCTGGAAACTGCCGCCGGAAACAATGGAAGTGTGGGGAGAAAAAATCCACGAATAATTTGAATAAAATTGAAAAAACTACCCTTAACCGAATGAAAGGCAGGGTAGTTTTTTTTATGGAAAATAAAAGTCCTGATAAGACTCTATATAAAAACAATACAGTTCATATCTTATTTAAGCAGGTAGAAAAAGTGCCTGATCGAAAGGTTTTTCTGGGGCAGGTCGGAGAAATCCATTGCGCAGACCACAAAATCGAAGCAGGTTGTCGGACTTTGCTTTTATATCAATTTCAGGAAAAAGAAGAAAAAAAAGGATTTTCCGTGCTGCAGGTAGTGGCACTCATCGAATCCCATTATCCGGGAATCACAGTAACAAACATAGGAACCCCGGATTTCCTGCTGGAATATGAAGGTGCACGCCATTCCTCGAAAACAGCAGCAATTCTAAAAACAGCAGCAGTCTGTCTTGTTTCATTTTTCGGAGCTGCTTTCGCTATCATGACCTTTAATAACGATGGTGATGTTATGGACGTTTTCTCTTCGCTATACGAACAATTCACCGGTGTAAAATCCGACGGGATGACAGTACTGGAAGCAGGATATTCCATCGGGCTTCCCCTGGGAATCGTGTTCTTTTTTGATCATATGGGCAAGAAAAAAGACTGTCTGGACCCCACTCCCCTGGAAGTGCAGATGCGCCTCTATGGGGATGACGTAGCGGGAAGTGTGATTCAGAAAGAGAAAAAACTGAAGGCAGAAAGTAATGGGGATTGAAAAGGGGATTGAAAAAATGGATAGTGTAACATGGATTCAAAAAGGTATTCTGTTTTTTATAGGTTTATGCAGCGGCGGAGTTGTAGCGGCTGGTCTATTTTCTTTTATAGTCAGTATTGGAGCCATGAACAGAGTCATAGGGAAGACCCATACAGGAGATAAAGTTCATTTATATGAAAATTGCATGGCAGCAGGGATTACTTTGGCAAACCTGGTGAGTTTATATTCATTTTCATTTATACAATGGATACCTTCCTGGATTGGCATTCTGTTTTTGGGATTATTTGGCCTGGGAGCCGGTATTTTTATAGGAACACTGATCATGTCACTGGCAGAAAATTTAAACGCCTTACCAGTATTTGCCAGAAACCTGCATATGACCAAAGGTATAAAGTATGTGATACTGTCTCTTGCAGCTGGTAAAAGCGCAGGAGCATGGTTGGATTTCTGGATGGAGATGAAGTGAAGCAGAGGAAATATGGGAAGCAGAAATGAAGTAGAAGAAGTGTGGGAAATGAAGAATCGTGAAAAATATAGTGAAAGAAGCGTGGAAAGCAGAATCGAAAAAGGAAGAACAGGGTATAAGGCGGAATAATAGGATGAAAGTAAATAAATGTGAAAAGTAAAGCGAGCCGGAAAGGAAGTATGCAATATGGCAGAAAATAAAAAACAACAAGCAGAAAGTATACAGAGGCAGAACGAACAGAAACAAAACAAACAGGGGCAGAACGGACAAAGCCAGAATAGACAAAGCCAGAACGGACAAAGCCAGAACGGACAGAGACAAAACAGACAAAGCCAGAATGAGCAAAAACAGCCTGCTTTCCGCCAGGAGGGCGATAATGAAACTGGATTAAAAAACGGTATGACACAGGAGGAGTATAAAGAATATGTGAAACAGATTACTCCGGTAAATAATACTGTTACAAACGTATTGCATGCATTTCTGGTAGGCGGAGCAATCTGTGTAATCGGACAATGTATCAATAACTGGCTTACTGGAAGTATCAATCTGGGGAAAGAAGACGCAGCATCATGGACATCGATTATTCTGGTAGGCATTTCTGTATTACTCACTGGCTTTAATATTTATAGTAAGATTGTTAAATGGGGTGGTGCAGGTGCTTTAGTGCCGATCACCGGATTTGCCAACTCGGTAGCATCGCCTGCCATCGAGGCACAAACAGAAGGACAAGTCTTCGGAATTGGATGTTCCATCTTCAAAATTGCGGGACCCGTAATTCTTTATGGCATTTTCTCCAGCTGGGTATTGGGAATTATTTACTGGATCGGGAAGATGATGGGAATTGTATAAGAAAGGAGCAAACTATATAAGAAAGGAGCAAACGATCATGGAAGATAAATGGAATATTGGGCAGGGTGGTGATATGCCTATTGGTTTTGGATTGTCACTGGCAGCTAATATGAAATCAATGGAGGCATTTTCGAATATGAGTGACGTAGAAAAAACGGCCATCGTAGAAAAAAGCCGCCAAATGCAGACCAGAGCTGATATGGAGAGATTTGTAAACAGTTTGGCAGACGAAAATATTTAGTAGTAGGGTATATAAGAGGAGAAAGTTGCTTGAAATACCCCCAAACGGGGGTGTATAGAGTAAAACCAGAAGGAAAAACCCCCGAAGTAGAGTTATGAGGGTGTAGTGAAAAGAAAATTGCTTGAAATACCTCCAAACGGGGGTGTATAGAGTAATAACTAGAGTGAAAACCCCCCGAAGTAGAGTTATGGGGGTGTAGTAAGAAGAAAATTGCTTGAAAAACCCCCAAACGGGGGTATATAGAGTAAAACCAGAAGGAAAAAAACCCGAAGTAGAGTTTGTGGGGGTGTAGTAAGAAGAAAATTGCTTGAAAAACCCCAAAACGGGGGTGTATAGAGTAATAACTAGAGTGAAAAAAAACCGAAGTAGAGTTATGGGGGTGTAGTAAGAAGAAAAATGCTTGAAATACCCCCAAACGGGGGTGCATAGAGTAAAATCAGAAAGAAAATACCCCCAAGGTAGAGGTATGGGGGTATTAGAGAAATTAGAATGAAATATATCAAAGTTTATAGCATGAAATTTTATAAAAAATAATGTTCGATAGTTTTTTCGATAGTTTCGATTGTTAACGGGTTAGCTTGTGTTTCGTAGGTAGTAATTAGATGAATCGTAGGAATGATACTGTTGATCGAGTAAAAATGTATTTTAGAAGCAGCAGTTTTGCAATACGATGGGTCATCCATGAGACCGAAATGTTCCCAGTAATAGAATTCACCAGTGACTGGGTGACGTATTGTGAAATCTGGATATAAAATAGTGTTGTTTAAATTAAGAGCGCATTCGTAACGAAAGGGAATTCGATTAACATGCAAACAATGACTAATCATCGCCTCAGATTTAGAACGAACAAATTCCCCGGAACTAGTTTTGTGAGTTAAATTCTCCGGATGTTTTGAATTTTTCTCATAAGGAGAGGTTGCCCAGTCACTTAGTTCCTTAGAAGTTGGTTTAAAAAAGGGTGAAAGAAGTTCTTGATACCCTGGTATTTTAAGAAGTAATTGCTCAGCTTTTGAAGAATCTGAGCGGTAATATTTTAGATAGGCATCAAGTGCTTTCTTTTCCCGAGATAAATCTGATAAGATACAGGATAGATATTTTTTGGCAGCTAATTCTTCAGCAAGTTGTCGATTGTTTTTCGGAATGTAGGTGCTGGTATGTCCATCACTTTGATACCATTTACGTCGTTTGCCATCATGACAACAAATAAGTTTACCATCCGGATAATTAGCTAGTGTTGTCTGCAGAGTGTTAATTTGTTGTTGAAGTCGTTGCTGTTCCTTGACAATTCTTTCGTAGATCGTAATAAATACCTCCTAGTGTTTAAGTTTTAGATAAATTATATAAAGTAAAAAAGAAATTTTTAAATATAAAATATATTTAAAAACAAAATTGATTTCTGAGAATATAATAAACAGACTATTTAATACTGTCAAGTTGAATTATGAAATGAATCTGTGAAGTTTATAAATTTGGTTCAAAGTTTTTTTGATTTTTATGAATTATGCGAATGTGAAAAAATAATAAGAGCTTGTAAATGTTGGTTTCTTAGAAAGGATTTGTAGTATAAAATTTGATATTAAGTATGTTATTTCCTATAAAAAATCCAAAAGCACGCACCAGAGCCTTCTTTCATATACGCTCCGGTGACATGTTTTTGGATTGAAAAAAGATATCTGCCTAAGAACCCCTGTTTTAATCTGTTTTAAAATTCATTTCCAGGAAATCTGGGGATTCCGTCAAATCCTTTCTGCAGGTCTGCGTCAGTAGGGATATAATCGGTCATCAGTCCGTTATGGAATTTTTCGTAGGCATACATATCGAAATAGCCGGTTCCGGTGAGGCCAAATAAGATGGTTTTTTCTTCGCCGGTTTCTTTGCATTTCATGGCTTCGTCAATGGCAATGCGGATTGCGTGGCTGCTTTCGGGTGCGGGAAGGATACCTTCTACCCGTGCGAATTGTTCTGCTGCCTGGAAGACGCTGGTCTGTTCCACAGAGACTGCTTTCATGAGACCATCATGATAAAGCTGAGAAAGGGTGGAGCTCATGCCGTGATAGCGCAGTCCGCCTGCGTGGTTTGCGGAGGGAATAAAGTTGCTGCCCAGGGTGTACATTTTGGACAGAGGGCATACCATACCGGTGTCACAGAAGTCATAAACGTATTTGCCGCGGGTAAGGCTGGGGCAGGAAGCAGGTTCTACGGCGATGATTTCGTAATCTCTTTCGCCGCGCAGTTTTTCACCCATAAAAGGAGAAATCAGACCGCCCAGATTGGAGCCGCCGCCGGCGCATCCGATGATCATATCCGGTACAATGTTGTATTTGTCCATAGCTGCTTTGGTTTCAAGGCCGATAATGGTCTGGTGCAGCAGAACCTGATTTAATACGCTGCCCAGTACATAGCGGTATCCTTCCTGTGTGGATGCTGCTTCTACTGCTTCGGAAATAGCGCAGCCCAGACTTCCGCCGGTGCCGGGGTGTTTTTCAAGGATCCTGCGGCCCACGTTGGTGGTTTCAGAAGGAGAAGGTGTTACATGAGCTCCGTAGGTTCTCATAACCTCGCGGCGGAAAGGTTTCTGTTCATAAGAAACTTTAACCATGTAAACCTGGCAGTCCAGACCGAAATAGGAACAAGCCATAGAAAGGGCGGTACCCCACTGACCGGCTCCTGTTTCAGTTGTTACACCTTTCAGTCCCTGCTGTTTGGCATAATAAGCCTGGGCAATCGCAGAATTTAATTTATGACTGCCGCTGGTATTATTTCCTTCGAATTTATAGTAAATTTTTGCCGGTGTCTGCAGCCGTTCTTCCAGACAGTAGGCACGAACCAGCGGTGAAGGACGATACATTTTATAAAAATCACGGATATCCTGTGGAATATCAATGTAAGCGTCGGTGTCATTGAGCTCCTGTTTTACCAGCTCGTCACAGAAAATAGGACGCAGGTCCTCAAATGTCATAGGTTCATGAGTAACAGGATTTAAAAGCGGTGCCGGTTTATTTTTCATGTCCGCGCGGACATTGTACCATTTATCAGGCATTTCATTCTCTTCCAGATAAATTTTGTAGGGGATGTTCTTGTCCTGATGCATAATATGCTCCTTTCGTAGTAAAAACGTAACAGTTCAGCAGGGACTGAACTGTCTTGAATAAATTCAGCAGACATTCGTAAGATATCTGTCTTTGGAAAAAGACTTATCATGAATATGGATACCTGTCAAGATTTATTCAGGAAATCTTAAAACATCTTCTGATACATTTTTGGATAATCATCAGGCTGGATATCGGTGGTTTCTGTCGGTGATTTCTATCGGTGATTTCCATCCAGCTCTGTAAAGTAAAATCTTATTCGCACAAAAGTATATAAAGTTACTGCTGTTTTTGCAAAATTATGGTATCTTTGAAAGAAAAAATTATTCGCAAAGGCGGCAGTTGCCATGGGAAGAAAAGAACAACGAGAAGC
>JBGVFN010000146.1:0-23667 GCA_045121095.1 Lachnospiraceae bacterium
CTTGTAAACGGTATTTGGGGCAGAAAATCGTATTTGGCGTTTAGCCAAATGAATAATCGCGTGCCCTTTAGGGTATTTCGAAGAAAATTATGAATGCTTGCTGAATTCATTCAAGACAGTTCAGCAAGGCTGAACTGTTACCTATTTTTTAATAGAAAAGGCTACTCCCGCTAATTTCGGACCCGCATTGGCTGCCACAGCTGCTCCGATCTGATAATATCCATCAGGAGCATAACCGAGTTTCTTCACCATCAATGCTTCCATTTCATCGCGGCAGGAAACATCGCTTCCATAAATAACCTGATAAGGTGTGCCAGGTTTCATATCTTCCAATGCCATATTAACAATTTTATGCATTAATTTCGCTTCACCGCGAACCTTTGCTGCCGTTGTGATCTCCCTGTCTGAAATCTTCATAATAGGCTTCAGATTCAATTTATCACCAATGAATGCTGCTGCACTGGGAATACGGCCGGATTTCCCTGCATATTTCAGGGTATACATACCGAAATAGATTCTTCTGTAATCTAATTCCTGTTCCAGATAATCCCGGATTTCCTGTGCGTTTTTGCCTTCCTTCATCATGCGGCCGGCAACTACAACCGGATAACCATACGAAGCGGAATACCCCTGCCCATCATATACATGAATACGAACCTGATCCGCATATTCTGGATATTCATCAAAAAACATATCCTTTGCCATCACAGCATTGCCAAAGGTTGCAGAACCCTTTGAATTAATCAGTACCAGAATCAGGTCGGTATATCCGGCCTTTGCTTCTTCCAGATAAAGTTCCTGAAAGGTAAATGGCGTAATCTGGGAAGTTTTGGGGATTTCATCATACTGGTTCATCAGTTCATAGAAACCATCATTATCAAAGTCAACTCTGCTTGTATAGCTTTTATCTCCAAGAGCAATCTGAAACGGCAAAACACGGATGCCATATTCTCTCTCATCTTCATAAGAAATGTCACTGGCAGAATCAGTTATCAGTCGTATCTTTTCCATAGTATTCTCTCCAAAATTTCTAATTTTCTATAGTATCTAAGCGGAAGTGTCTGCTGATGCAGACATCACCATAAATGAAAGTCATTTCCTTCAGCAAACACATTCCGCTTTATTTTACAGGATTTGTCCGCTGAAATCAACTCTTTTTCCGTTCTTCCCCGTCACGTTTCGGAAATGCCCGAAATTCTCTGGAAACCATGATAATGGAAACGACTGCGGCGATCAGGTCGGCAATGGGGCCCGCATCCATAATTCCATCGATTCCCATGAACAGAGGCAGAACAACAATTAAGGGCAGTAAAAATAAAATCTGCCGGGTCAGTGACAGAAAAACCCCCTTTTTTGGACTGCCAATGGATGTAAAAAAGTTGGAACTGATGGGCTGAAGACAGTTCAGGAAGGTAAAGAACAGGAAAATCCGGAAATAGGATACCGCAAACTGTATATATTCTTTAGAGCCAGAACCAAATAAGTTGATAATCTGTCTGGGGAATATCTGGAACAGCAAAAAAGCAATGGTAGAAATGACCAGACCAGAAGTAATCGCCATTCGGTATACCGATTTTACCCGGCTGTATTTTTTCGCTCCATAGTTAAAACTGGAAATGGGCTGCATTCCCTGAGAAAGGCCAATGATGAAAGAGAAAAATACCATATTTACCTTGGAAATAATCCCTACACAGGCCAGAGGAATGGATTCCCCATAAGAAGACAGACTTCCATACCAGGTCAGGGATTTATTCATCACGATCTGAACAACCATCATAGCCAGCTGGTTAAAACAGGGAGTTGCCCCCAGTGTAATGGATTTCCCCGCATACTGCCAGCGCGGAATCAGATGACATTTCTGCAATGTTCCAGTTTTAAAACGTTTTTTCATATACCAGATTACCAGACAGCCGGAAAAAATCTGTCCAATAATCGTAGCGTAAGCGGCTCCTGCCATTCCCATATCAAATCCAAATATAAACAGTGGATCCAGTATGGTATTAATGATCGCTCCTGACAGATTGCAGATCATGGTAAATTTAGGACTTCCATCGGCACGAATCAGATGCCCGCCTCCGGTGGCCAGAATTAAAAACGGAAATCCAAAAGAAGTAATACCCGTATATGCTGCTGCATATTCCAGTACATTTTCCGGAGATCCAAAGAAACGCAGCATCGGGGTCAGGAATAACTGCGCGATTACACACAGTATCACGCCCAGACTAAACATACAAACCAGTGAATTTCCAATGTAATAAACAGCTTTTTCTTTTTCCCCTCGTCCCATGGACAGGTTAAAAGCTGCCGCCCCGCCAATTCCAAATAAAAGCGCAATGGCGGTACAGGACGTACTCAGCGGAAATGCCACATTGGTTGCTGCATTACCCAGTTCTCCCACACTTCTTCCAATAAAAAACTGGTCTACAATATTATACAAAGAGCTGACCAGCATAGCCACAATGCTGGGAATCGCAAATTGACGCAGCAGTCTCGCAACTGGCGCTGTCCCCAGCGGATTTTCGTACTTTTGTTCCATAGACACTCCTTTTATATACAATTGTATACAACAATCTCCACTTCATTTTCCAGACTTCATTCTCCAGGCTTCTTCAATTAGCTGATAAACCTCCTGCAGCGGCACTCCATGAGTTCTCGCCAGAGCGGCTGCCGACTCAAATTCCGGATAAGCCCGTTCCCAGTCCGCAGTCCGGCAGATTTTTACCTGTGCCACTCCCAGTCTGGTGGAAATTTCCCGGATTTCCCGTTTTAAAATGGTCCGTTCCATTTTCTGACGCCGAATTCCAATGGTGGTTGTTTCCTCAAAGATAATCTGTTCCATTACAGGAATCTGTTTCTCCCGGCAAATAACATTCAGCTGACAGGCCGGCCTGTTTTTCTTCATATAAAGAGGTATGAAATTTACATCCCGCGCCCCCGCAGCAAACAGACGTTCCATGGTATATCCCAACGTTTCTCCGCTGCAGTCATCCAGATTGGTTTCCAGCTTATAGATCACATCATGTTTCTGACCGGCTTCTTCTATCAGCATGGCCCTCAAAAATCCGGGCACACCAGGATAAACTCTTTTTCCAGCGCCCATTCCGGTCTTCTGAATCACAAATTGCTCCGGCAACTGATCCGAAGTACGAACAGCAGCCACAATTGCCGCTCCCGTGGGAGTTACCAATTCTCCCTCCACATTGGTCATGTGAAGGCATAATCCATAGGACTCTGCAATATGGCAAACTGCCGGTACCGGCACAGGGATTCTTCCATGCTGGCAGCGAATCATGCCATGTCCTTCATATAACTGCGGCACAATAACCTGCTCAATATCCAGATTATCCAGACACACGGCTGCTGCTGCAATATCTATAATAGAATCCACAGCTCCTACCTCATGAAAATGCACCTGTTCTACCGGTACACCATGGGCTTTGGACTCCGCCTCTGCCAGTACCTGAAAAATCCGTTCCGCAATGGATACTGCCCTTTCAGAAAGATTTCCGGAACGGATAATCTGCTGGATCTCATGCAGCCCGCGATGCTCATGATGACTGTGTCCATTCTGATTCAGATGAGCATGATCATAATCGTGCTCATGACGATGTACCGAAGGATGACATGTTTCATGCAGATGACTATGATCATGAACATTTTCCGCTCCATGCAGATATTCCATATCATGATCATGATTTTCATGGGCCGCATCCAGTTTTACATGAAAATCGCATACATCCAGACCGGCTTTTTTCACCCGGCTGATTTCAATGGTGTAACCGTCCACATTCAGACTTTCCAGCGCACTGCGCAGAACGGTTTCATCAGCGCCCAGATCCAGCAGAGCAGCTACCGTCATATCTCCGCTGATTCCTGAATAACATTCCAAATATAGTGTTTTACTCATTTTGCGCTCCTTCTTCCGGTTTTACCGCCAGCCGGTTGATCTGAGTTGCCATGTAGCCGGCTCCATATCCATTGTCAATATTGACCACCGCAATGCCATTGGCACAGGAATTGATCATGGTAAGGAGAGCAGATAAACCATTCAGGCTTGCTCCATAACCAACCGAAGTGGGAACTGCAATGACTGGTTTATCCACCAGGCCGCCCAATACGCTGGCCAGTGCGCCTTCCATACCAGCCACTGCCACCACGCAATTGGCTTCCTGGATCACATCCAGCTGCGATAACAGCCGATGGATTCCGCTGACTCCCACATCATAAATACGTTCCACGCAGGTTCCAAAATATTCTGCGGTCTGAGCAGCTTCTTCCGCCACAGGAATATCTGCCGTCCCCGCGGTACAGACTGCAATTTTTCCAATCCGTTTTTTGTCTTTCTTTTCAATCTTAATAATCCGTGACAGCGGGTCATACTGGACTTGCGGATATTTTTCCCGCACGATTTCATACTGGTGGAGAGTGGCTCTTGTGCCAAATACCTCTCCGTCCTGTTCGTACAGCCGCTGAAAAATATGCAGAAGATGTTCATCTGCTTTCCCGCTGCAATAGATTACTTCCGCAAAACCGGAACGCACTTTCCGATGCATATCCAGCTTTGCATACCCCATCTCTTCAAATGGCTGCCTACGGAAGAACTGTTCTGCTTCCTCCACAGAAATCTCGCCATTTTTCAGCTTATTTAACACTTCCCGTGTTTCCACGCCTGCTTCCACCTGCACTTTTTAACGTTGTTTTTTCGTCTTCCGTCCTGCACGCCGATTCATGCCATCGACACGTCCGCGTCCGGTGAACACCGCTACGGTTCTGGGCTGCATTACATAAGTATTTCCAACACGTTTTTCTTCCCCTTCTTCATAGCAGTATTTTCCATTTTTATCACCGTAAGTATTTACGCTTAAATACCAGTCTCCTGTATTTTGCAAACTGGGCAGTGTAATTTTCATTTCTTCCCAGAATGTATTCACTGCTACATAAACCATGTCATCCTGTCCCTTTTCCCTGTCATAACCAGCAAAGCTGACTGCCAGGAAATGGGTGTCCCGTGGAATATTGCTGTGTTCTCCATTTACATCATGGGTATGAAGGGGATCCATACCGCAGACTGCATTGGGCAGTTTTTTCCGGATTACGGAATGCTCATGCCGATAAGCGATCATATATTTAAAGAACTCAAACAATTCTTTATTTTTCTCCAGCAAAGTCCAGTCCAGCCAGGAAATCTCATTGTCCTGACAATAACAGTTGTTGTTGCCGAACTGGGTATTGCCAAATTCATCACCCGCTAAAAACATGGGTGTTCCACGGCTGCACATAAGCACTGCACAGGCATTGCGGATCATCCGGTAACGAAGTTCCAATACCTCCGGGTCGTCTGTTTCGCCCTCTGCCCCGCAGTTCCAGCTGCGATTGTCATTGGCACCGTCTGTATTATCCCAGCCATTATTCTCATTATGCTTGTCATTATAAGAATAAAGGTCATACAGGGTAAATCCATCATGACAGGTAAAGAAATTGACGCAGGAATTATATCCGGCATAATTGGCATTTTGCTCGGAATAAAATCCTCCATACATATCGCCGGAACCGCAGATATTCCATGCGGCATTCCATGCTTCCCAGTTTTCTCCTTTTAAATAAGAACGCAGAGAATCCCGATAACGGCCATTCCATTCTGCCCAGCGGTTGCTGGCCGGGAAACGACCTACCTGATACAGACCGCCTGCATCCCAGGCTTCCGCAATCAGTTTTACATTACTGAGAATGGGATCGTAAGCAAGGCTGCGCAGCAGCGGCGGTGCGTTCATGGGAGAGCCATCTTCATTACGCCCCAGAATGCTGGCCAGATCAAAACGGAAACCATCCACCCGATAGCTGACCGTCCAGTAGCGAAGACATTCCAGAATCATCTGACGCACAATGGGATGGTTACAGTTCAAAGTATTGCCACATCCGCTGAAATTATAATAATTTCCGTCCGGTGTCAGCATATAATAGACTTTATTATCAAATCCCTTAAAGGAAAATGCCGGTCCTCTTTCATTTCCTTCTGCAGTATGATTAAATACCACATCCAAAATCACTTCGATATCGTTTTTATGAAGTTCCCGGATCAGTTCTTTCAGTTCTGTTCCTTCCCGGTTGTATTCATCTGCAGCTGCATAACTGCTGTTGGGGGCAAAAAAGCCTACCGTGTTATAACCCCAATAATCCAGCAGCATCTCACCGTCTACTTCTCTTGCCGTAACGGTTTCATCAAACTCAAAAATGGGCATTAATTCCACCGCATTGATTCCCAGCTCCTTCAAATAGGGAATCTTTTCTTTCAATCCGGCAAAAGTTCCCCGATGCTTCACTCCGGAAGAAGGATCATTGGTAAAACCTCTTACATGAAGCTCATAAATAACCAGATCGCTCATTTCCCGCTTTGACTGGGGCATATCTCCCCAGTCAAACAGATCATTTACCACTCTGGCACGGTAAAAGCTGGTTTTCTTCTCGCCCCAGAACCGCTGCTTGGTCACCGCTCTGGCATAAGGATCCAGCAAAATCTTATTTTTATCAAAAATCAGGCCTTTTTCCGGTTTATTGGGGCCATCCACCCGATATGCATACTCAAATTCTTCTATTTTGAGGCCAAATACAATCATGGAGTATACATCACCGATTTTGTAAGCCTCCGGAAAAGGCAGAACCGCATAAGGTTCTTCCTCCCCTTTATGAAACAGCAGCAGCTCACAGGAAGTTCCGTAATGGGTATGCACCGTAAAATTCACACCTGTTGGCAGCGCCATGGCGCCATTTACATCAAACATTCCAGGGCGCACCTGAAATCCGGCAATCTCCCCCATGGGAGCCATAACAACCTGATAGTCCTGTATAAATTTCTGACTATATAATTTCAAAACATGTTCTCCTTTCCTGACACAGATTTTTCTCTTGATCTATGTTCTGTCCAGTCTCGTAACTGCTTAGCCATACATTCGATTTTTAATCGTTTTTCCACATCGAGTGCATGGCTGAATCCTTACGCAGCTTTTTATTCACAAAAAAGAAAGGATGTCCGCCATCCGAGTATTTCAAACAGCAGTACATCCCTCTGTTTTCAAGCATCCTTTTCTTCTGTTTACAGCAGCCTGTGTGCGTCAAGCTCTTTCTGTATCTACCTACCTGTCCGAATACAGAATCTGCAGACAGTCATACTTTGATCGTGCAGTTTTTCTTACAGACAAGCCTTGATTTTTTCAATCATCTCTGCATATTCTGCTTCTGTTAAATAAACCTTATCCGGGTTCATCTGGAACACACCGCCCCATTCATCCTGATCTTTGTACTTTGGAACCAGATGCATATGCAGATGGCAGCCGGTATCACCGTAAGCACCATAATTTACTTTATTGGGGTTAAAAGCCTTATGGATCGCATTGGCAGCTTTTACCACATCTGCCATAAAACGATTACGTTCTTCTTCACTGATATTTACGATTTCACTTACATGATCTTTGTAAGCTACGATTACTCGTCCGGGTTTGCTCTGTTCTTTAAAAAGAATCAGCTGGCTTACATCCAGATCACAAATCTTAATACCGAACTTATCCAACAACTCTCCTCCTGCGCAATATGCGCAATTTGCATCTTTCATAAAATTAAAACCTCCTGTTCTGCTTTTGCAGACTCATTTCCTTGTATTATAAAACAAACTTCATCATTGCGCAAGTATTCGCGAATTTTATACAAACCACAAATATTTGTCCATTTTTTCAGCAGAAACCGTACAAACTCGTAACAGTTCAGCCTTGGCTGAACTGCCTTGAATAAATTCAGCAAGCATTCATAATTTTCTTCGAAAAGTCCTAAAAATAGTACTCCTTCTGCTAATTGCAATCTTTTTTGGAATGAGATAAAATATAATCATCCACCTATGGGCATTTTGCCCAATCTGCCAATTTTTTAGGAGGTTTTTTTATGGAACACTACAACCCTTTATTAACTGGTAATGACACTACCCACAAATTCATTACCATCGGTGAGATCATGCTTCGTTTAACTCCGCCAAACTATGAGAAGATTCGTTCTGCTTCCACGTTCGAAGCAAGCTACGGCGGAAGTGAAGCAAACATTGCTCTGGCTCTGGCCAACCTTGGCATTGACAGTACTTTTTTCACCGTTGTACCCAACAACAGTGTAGGTAAAAGTGCGATTCGTATGATGCGAAGCAATGATGTTCACTGTACACCTGTTATTTTAAGTACACCGGAACAGACGCCCACCCATCGTATGGGCTGCTACTACCTGGAAACCGGTTATGGTATTCGTGCCAGCAAAGTAATCTATGACCGCAAGCACAGTGCGTTTACAGAATTTGATTACAGCACCATCGACATCGAACACCTTCTGGATGGATTTACCTGGCTCCATTTAAGCGGTATCACACCTGCCCTGTCATCCAGCTGCCGTCAGCTGGTCATCGACTGCCTGAAAGTTGCCAAGGAAAAAGGCCTGACTGTCAGCTTTGACGGCAACTTCCGCAGTACCCTGTGGACCTGGGAAGAAGCAAGGGATTTCTGTACCGAGTGTCTTCCTTATATTGATGTTCTTTTCGGCATTGAACCCTACCATCTGTGGAAAGATGAAAATGACCACAGCAAAGGCGATCTGAAAGATGATATTCCTTACCGCCCCAGCTACGAAGAACAGGATGAAATTTTCGGTGTATTTATCGAACGCTACCCGAACCTGAAATGTATTGCCCGTCATGTACGCTATGCACACACCGGCAGCGAAAACAGCCTGAAAGCTTTCGTATGGTATCAGGGACATACCTTCGAAAGTAAATTATTTACATTCAATATTCTGGACCGTGTAGGCGGCGGTGATGCATTTGCCAGTGGTCTGATCTATGCCATGATGCATGATTATAAACCGATGGATATGGCAAACTTTGCCGTAGCCAGCAGTGTGATCAAACATACCATTCGCGGTGATGGTAATATCACAGATGATGCCAATACCATCCGCAATCTGATGAATATGAATTACGATATTAAGCGTTAGATTGTGTAATTTTATAAGGTAGTGAAGGCTCCATTACAGAGCCACATTACACGGAGACACGCTCTCGCTCTGCAAACAAAGCTTCACTGGAGCTTTGTTTGCATGTTAACGATGCCCAAACGTAACGGACACTAAACTCTCGTCTTTCTTTATAGAAAGCCGCTCGTTAAGTGCCGACGTTTGACCAAAGGTCTCCTTAGCAATGTGGCTCTGTAATTCCGCCATTTACGTTTTTTATAAAAATCCGGCTCTTATATATGACATCATTTTCTATTTTTCCACAGAGCATATCGAAATGACTCCCTGAAGTAAATTTTAAAATACATGCAGCAGCAACATATAACACACAGTCCCCCCAAGAATAGACAACAGAGTACTGTGTTTCCACTTATGAAGCAGTACCACTGCCAATACAGATACCGCTTCCGGAATTCCATGAGCAGCGGAGAAAATGTCCGTGCTGCGCAGACAATACACTACCAGCATGGCCATAATCGCAGCCGGCAGCACTTCTCCCAGATACAGAATCGGTTTTGGTGTATCTTTAGCGAACAATACAAAAGGCAGAAAACGAAGCAGCTGCGTTACCAGTGCCATCACTGCAATTAAAAGCAGAGAAGTTTTCACATCAATCATGCCATTTATCATACGGTACGGCCTCCTATCCTTCCTTTATTGTACTATGTATATCTTCCGGAGAGCCATTTCTCTCATTACGCTCTACGGTTCCATCTGCATGCTCCATCTTTTCATCCCCCTGAACGATCTTACTTTTCAATAAAAACAAACCCACAGGAATGGCAAGCATGGAGGGAATTAAAAACTGATCCGGGCCAAAAATCAGCAGACAGATCAGGGAGATGGAAAGTCCCAGCAATGCGGGAATGTGCTGTCTGGTCTTTTCCCATTGTTCCACAAAAATCACCACAAACAATGCGGTCATGGAAAAATCAATTCCGGCCGTATCAAAGGTCAGAGCACTTCCGATCAATGCACCTGCCAGACTTCCGATCACCCAGTAGCATTGGTCAAACAGCGATACCAGTATATAATATGTCTTTCGGTTCACATCCCTCGGCAAATCCGGATCACAGACTAAAGAATAGGTTTCATCCGTCAAAGAGAAAATCAGATACGGCTTCCATTTTCCCGTATTTCGGTATTTTTCCACCATGGAACTACCATAAAAAAGATGTCTGGCATTGACCATCAATGTCATCAGACCGGCAGAAATTAAAGAAGCCCCGCCAGCCAGTAAATCCACACCCACATACTGCATGGAACCGGCATAAATGGTCAGACTCATGAGAACGGCCCACCCGAAGGAATATCCTTTACTGTGCAGCAGAATTCCAAATCCAATTCCCAGCACAACATAACCGGCCATAACCGGCAGTGACGCCAGAAATGCATAGTTTAGTGTTCTTTTATTCATAACTTCGTACCCCATTTACAAAAAACTAGTTTCCACTATACCGTATTCAGACAAGATTTGCAATCAAAAAACTGCCACTCACACTCCAAAGGACTGCAAGTGACAGCGACTTAAAACTCTTTCTTTTGCACAATTTTTACACTAATCCCATAGGATAAACCCAACGCTGCTGCCAATATCAAACCAGCGGTGAGCAAAACCGGGATGCTATCCAGATTGTCAAGCCAGTGAAGAAAAGCCTCTACATCCAGCTGAAATTCTTCGATTGCTTTTCCGATCAAAACCACCAGAGCGAAAATGCCTCCATACACCAGCATCATAACCATTTTCCCCTTTTCCCCACCAAATTTCAGCTGTATGGGAAGCAACACAGCCATAAAAAACAGTGTGAGCAAAAGCAGGAGACAGGAAGTTATCAGCCAGTCGGATATGGAAAAAACTGGATTTTTCCATATCTGGTAAACGGTGGTCACTGCCACAGCAAGCAGCCATGCCCCTGTGCCAACACTGGTTCCAAACAAATATTTTTCCAGCACATAATCTTTTCGGCTGATGGGCAGGGAAAATAAAAATGCATTGCCATTGTCAAATTCATCGTAACTGATGGTGCTTAATACAAAAAACATGCACATCACACCCATATAGGTTACCAGAAAATCCGGCTCAAAAAAATTGATAAAACCCATGGCGCATAAAATCATAATAGCAAAAAACTGTTTCTGATTTTTCATCAGCTTCATATCTTTAATAAACAGCCCTTTTATACTTCCGTTGATCCATCCATTCATACTGCAGCACCTCGAATCATCATCATAATCATCGCATCAATGGTTCCTCTTTCCACCACAATCTCCGGATAATTTTCCAGATAAAACTGCTTCTGATTGGTCAGGCAGCAGTATCCAAAGGATTCTTCCTTTACCTTCAGCAAATACGCCTGATCCATCTTTTGAAACTGTCCGGCATCCACTTTTAAAATAGCATAATCACTCAGCAGCACATCCGTATCTTCATGCAGAACGATTTTTCCCTTATGGATCATGTACAGATCATCACAAATACTTTCCAGATCACTGGATATATGAGAACTGATCAAAATAGAATGTTCCTCATCTGCTTCCATAAATTCCCGTAAAAGCTCCAGCAGTTCATCTCTTGCCACCACATCCAGTCCTGCAGTAGGTTCATCCAGAATCAGCAAAGACGCCCCATGTGTAATGGCTGTCACCACTTTTAATTTTGCTTTCATACCCGTGGAAAACTCTTTGATCTGCTGATCCAGAGGCAGACCAAAACGACTGCACAGCTCCATAAAATAAGTTTTATCAAATTGCTCATACATGCTTTCCAGCACCGGAATCACATCTTTCACCGTCAGATAACCACTGAACCCGGAATCTGCCAGAACTACACCGATTTTTTGCCGTTCTTTTCTATTAAGCTCTCGAATATCCTTTCCAAACATCTGAATCTGCCCGCCATCTATGGAGATCAATCCCAAAATGGATTTGAATGTGGTACTTTTGCCAGCACCATTCTGACCAACCAGCCCGGTTACATATCCGGGCATGACTTCCAACGAACACTCCAGGGCAAATTGGTCATACTTTTTACTCAATTTTTCAATCTTCAACATAACCGATTCCTCCAGATTCCTGCTGCTTATTCTTCCGCCTGCTGCTTATTCCTCCAGCAGCAGCTGAAATAATTCACTTATCTCCGCATTGCTTAACCCGTATCGTCTTCCTTTTTGAATGGCCATTTCCAAATCGGTTTCGACTTCTTTCTTTTGTTCCTCCATCATCCGTTCCTGATTGGCAGCTGCAACATAAGTCCCCTTTCCATGGACAGTAACCGTAAAACCTTCTTCTTCCAGATTATCATACGATTTCTTTACTGTAAGGGCACTGATCTTCAGATCTTTTGACAGAGAACGAACAGATGGCAGTGCTTCATGTTCCTTTAATTCACCATTGCATATCATCGCTTTTACCTGCTCCATGATCTGCTCATAAATAGGTACCATGGATGAATGGTTTATGATCAGTTTCATACGCTTACCTCCTCTGTTCATAAACAGTATATAACAGTGTATAACTGTTGTCAAGTGTTGTATTCTGTTATATACTGTTTATCTCAAACACGCTCTAGTTCAGCAGAGCATCACCCTTCGGAAAATCCCCTGGAAAAATCATTCAAAAAGATGCCGCAAGCCGTGCACAGGACTTTAACATGGTCAAAAACTGTTCCGGTGAAATGCACTCTTTTTCCAGAATCCAGTTCTGAATGGCTCCCGCCATCCCCTCTGTAAAAAAGCGAACATGAAATTCCTGTACTTCCCCCTCCGGCACTGTTTCCATCAACCGTTTTTTCATAACAGGATATAAAAGTTCCTTAAAATAATCCGAAAAAGAATTTTGTCCGCCGCCTTCAAATACTTTGCTGTAAAAGGACCGATTCTCATAAAGATATGTACACAGCTCCTGCAGAAAATCATAGCTGTTTTCATATACGTTCTGGCTGGCTGATTCAAAAAACTCCGTATCATAAATCCAGTGAACCAGATCGTATTTATCCTTAAAATGGTAATAAAAGCTCTTTCGGTTCAGATTGCATTTTTCACAGATATCCGTCACTCTGACCTTTGAAAAAGGAATTTCTTTCAGTAATTCCTTCAGCGTCAGAGCCAGCATATGTTTTGTTACATTCAGATTTGTATTCAGATCCGCCATAATATCTTCCCCTTTCCCATTAAACTTTTTTCGACGATTCAGCAGAGCATGAATGTCTGCCGAATTTATTCAAGACAATTCAGCCTCTGATGAACTGTTACAATTTTCTCAATAAAAATAAAAAAAATGACGCAGCTTATCTGTCCAAAAAAACAGATAAGTCTCGTCATTTCAGATGAAGCCAGGATTATTCGTCCAGTGTTGTTGACGTCATCGCACATTTGTGCCGACTACTTCCTTATTTCTTTAAGTATAACAAATATAGTAACTTTTGTAAACAGAAAAGTTTCGAACACTTGCTGAACAAACTCCGTCCGGAGCGTATCTGGCGTACTGTCCGTATCTGGCGTACTATCACCTTATTATCAATCCAGCGCTTTTACTGTCTGCGCCGAGGTAATCTGCACCTTCTCCATCCATTTTCCAGAATAATACCGGACAGCTCCTACCAGTGCTGCACAGCACCAGGTCAGAGGTGAAACCCACCACAAACCATGATATCCAAACCAGGCTGTGAATAGGAAGGTAAAACTGATTCGGGTAATCACTTCGCTGACCCCCATTAAAATCGTCACTTTTTATATAACACCAAAGGAGCCGACACATTATTTGCCGACTCCTTGCTTTCAAATCTTTTTCTTATCGATCATTTTTAAGCCTGCAGCGATACACGCTGCTGCTGTCACAATTGTTATCCAGATGCTCTTTTTGTAATCTCCTTCCTGACTGATTCCACCCAATAAAGAGACAGAATCCATAAGCTTTGCGGGCATATAAGGCGCTATCTTTGGAAACAGGCCCGCCAGATACACTGCGAAAACACCTCCGCCTGTACCCAATAACACGCCTGTGCTGTTATGGGCCAGTACAGAAAAAAGCACCATTACAGCGATGGTCCATATTCCAAACAGCCACCAGCAGGCTGCTGCTTCCACCAAATTAGAAGCGATGCTGTTATCCCAGAAATACGCATTATAGCCGTAAGTTATGCCGTAACAAAACCAGTATCCTGCTGTCCAGAGTACCAACATCCATCCTGCCTTTGCTGCCACCACTTTCCAGCGATCCAGCCCTTTTGTTAATACCAGGATCAAAGTGCCTGACTGATATTCCCCGGTAAATGTATTGCTGTACAGCAGTACAAAAATAATCAGGGCCATCGGAATATTTTTAAAAAACTGTGTCCAGGAGGTGATGGCATCTACCTGTACCTCGGTTACTATCAGACCGCTTCCTTCCAGAGAATCCGACATTACTTCCATCAGCCAGGGGATTAATTTGGCAATGGCCGGGTTCATAATCCCAAATAATAAGAAAATCAGAAGCAGAATCATCAGACGTCCGGACCGAATGGTTTCCATCCATTCTTTTTTTAAAAAAGCACACCATGTTTTCATGATTCCACCACCTCCAGAAACAGAGATTCCAATGTGGGCTCCAAACGCTCCACTTTTTTAACAGGCAGATTCTGTTTCGCCAGATACCCCATAATCTCCTGCATGGTATGATCTTTCCCATCAAATGTAAGACGTGTTCCGTCTATTTTTACACTCTGGGAAGCTTTTGAAACAGTGGATGCAAGTTTTCGGGCATCTTCCTCATGTTCCATTTCCACTTCAAATCCTTTGACAGGATGCAGCTGGCGCACCTGAGCCAGCGTTCCCTGAAAAGCAACCTTACCATTATGAAGACAGGCTATTTCATCACAGATTCGCTCCACATCCGACAAAATGTGGGTAGAGAACAAAATGGTGGTCTGCTCCCTGGCCGCAGCCAGAATATCCAGAATTTCCTTTCGTCCCACCGGATCCAAAGCCGATGTGGGTTCGTCACAGATCAGCAATTGCGGGCGATTTAAAAGAGCCTGGGCAATTCCCAGCCGCTGCTTCATACCACGGGAAAATCCTCGGATTCGATGTTTTTCCTCTGCCAGTCCCACCAGAGCCAGCATTTCTTCTGTGCGCTGTTCCATATCCTTTTTTTCCATTCCGGTGATTTCCCCACAAAAGCGCAGGTACTCACCTGCCGTCATATAAGAATAAAATTCCGGCACATCAGGCAGGTAACCAATATGGCGATTGGTTCTGGTCTGACCATAGGTCACCTTTTCCCCTGCCACATAAATCTCTCCTCCATCTGCCTGAAGCAGCCCCAGAATCAGCTTCATAGTGGTGGTTTTACCCGCACCATTCTGGCCGATGAACCCAAAAACACAATGCTCCGGTACGGTAAGATTCACTCCCCGAAGAACCTGTTTGGAGCCAAATTGCTTCGTCAGATTCGTAATATTCAGCATTTCCATATCATGTATCCTTTTTCAGTAAACATTATTACTATTCTTACATATCTTTGGGCACCACAACTATGCATCTTCTTTTCCTAATAAGAAATATAAAATCGGTCCCCAGAACTGCATTCCGACAATGGATACCACCAGCCATAATACTTTATTTCCCCGTTTATAATGGGGATGTGTCAAAATATGACGTATGGTGTATACCAGCAGAGCCAGTTCTGCAATCACTAAGGGGATTAAAAAGGGAAGTATTTCTTTTAACATATTTAATTCATCCATAAATAAGATCCTTTCATTTTCGTAAATAGAGAACTACCATTTTTCAGTTATGGAAAGTTGTCTGCTCTGTATTTCATTGCTATCTTACAAATTTGCACCCGCCTGCAGCCTCTCCATCTGCATCTTCAGCTGCCTGAAATCTTCCCGCGTCTCCAGCGCAGCAAATAAAGGATGGTTCAAAGACTGTACCGCCGTTTCTACCACTAACTTACGATTACGTGGCGGCATATCTCCCAGCTGCAGTTTCTGAATCCACTCATCCAATTTATCAAAATACGCATCACCGTGAAGATAAAAGTTCTTTTGCTTCAACATATCCAAAACGATTGCGGTATATTGACTAAGACGTTCCATGGCCTGTTCGCATTTTCCATGCATCATATAAGTAACTGCAGCCTGATATTCCAGCTGAGCCACCGCATTTGGATTCAATTGTTTCATTTGATAAGCCTCGATCAAACAATCTGCCCGGTGTATAGTTTCTTCACATACAGAAAAATTTTCTGCATTGACAAGCAAATACAAGATATTACTTTGCATAAGATCCAGCATACGCAAATACATATACATCTGTGTGCTGCTTCGGGCTTTTTCCAGTTCACCTGCCATCTGGTAAGCCTGAACCAAAATACCCTCTCCTGACATAGTAAGGTATCTGCCTTGAATATAATCCTCCAGTGTTTCAATCACTTCCTGCGTTTTTCCTAATTGAAGATCCGCCGAAGCTTTCAGCATCATAGCATCTCTGCGAATATCGGCATTCTGACAATCTTTCCGAACATGCTCACACAAATCTCCCATCTCTTTCAAAATATTCCGCTGTTCTTCCTGAGTATCTGCCATAAAAAAATGATTGAGCCATAAAACTCCTACCTGTATTAAAAAAGGAAAACAGGAATAATATCGATGCACATATCCCCTGCTTTTCTCCATCACCTCCGAAAAAGGCTTTTCAGCAAAATCCTCGGTAAGTTCCTGATAAATTTTGCGAATCTGTTCCTGACTCAGCTGTGACTCATACCCAAGCAGTTCATCCACCGTTACATTAAAAAACGCAGCCAGCTGCGGCAGCAGCAAAATATCCGGCAGACTCTGCTTATTTTCCCACTTGGAAACCGATGCTTTCGTCACTCCAAGAAAATCCGCCAGCTGCTCCTGCGTAATCTTCCTCTCCCGGCGTAAGGTCATTAATTTATCAGCAAAACGTAAACCATTCATGTGTATCACCTCATTTCCAGATTGTTATCGTTGGATTCTTTGGATTCTTTGGATTTGTTGAATTTGTTGAATTTGTTGAATTCCTCAAATTCCTTAAATTCTTTGAATTTGATTTTGTGTCTTACCTTCTCCTTTATTATATTCAATTTTGTACACTGTAACAATGGATTGGTACGATACTTCACGATATTAAATCAACTGTGAGGAAACTTTTTTATGTATTTCCAGTTTTTTCTCATGTTTAGATATTCTGTTAAAGATTCATCTCTAAGAAATATTAATTTTCCTGCAATCTCAGGAATTATAATAGAAACAAAATATCGAAAATCATTTATAACATATTCAGGAAACTACTGTTCTTTGGGGTGTAGAAAATAAAAAGTATCTGAAAATACCCCCAAGTAGGGGTATGGGAAGCAAATACTGTCAGTCCAACCCCCGAAAAAGAAGTTTTGGGGTATAGGAAGTAAAAAAGCTTCTGCTATACCCCCGAGTGGGGGTATAAAAAGCATAAACTATCAGTTTATACCCCGGAAAAAGAAGTTTTGGGGTACTGAAAGTAAAAAGGCATGTGGTATACCCCCGAGTGGGGGTATAGGAAACAGAAACTATCAGTTTATACCCCGGAAAAAGAAGTTTTGGGGTATAAAAAGTAAAAAAGCTTCTGCTATACCCCCAAGTGGGGGTATAAAAAACAGAAATGTCAGTTTATACCCCGAAAAAATTATGAAGTATTGGAATTAAGAAATTTCTTCTGTGGCCCAGCTTAGTTTTCCCACAACAACCGCCCTACCCTTCCATAGAATTTTAAGCATATTCAAAAGAGCTGCATCAAAAAAACAGCAATCTAAACAATTGCTGTTTTTACTGTTTTACTACTTTATCTTCTATCTTTATCTTCCATGTGCAAGAGGATACACACCTCTTTGCACATTAAATTTGCACATTAAGTTTATATATTAAATTTGCACATTAAATTCGCACATTAAGTTTGTACATTAAGTTTATATATTAAAGATACTACTATGTTCTGATTCAGTTTCAAAGATTCTATGATTCTATCTTTCGATATACTGAATTGCCACACATTTGGGGCCGCCCTGGGTTGCGAATACCGGGCTCAATTCCAGGATCTGGATTTCTACTTCTTTAAATGCTTCTTTCAGCTGAGCGGCTGCTGCTTTGGCGTCTTCCAATGCATCAGCATGTGAAACGTAGAGAATATGTCGTGCATCCAGCTGTTTTTCTTTCAGATGGTCAATGACTGTCCGGAACGCTGATTTCATAGTTCTTTTGATTGCAAATTTATCCAGTTTTTTGCAGTCCTCAGTAAGCGTCATAATGGGTTTTAATTTCAGCACGGAACCCAGTGTTGCTGCCATAGGTGTCAGACGTCCTCCTCTTCTCAGGAAATCAAAATCCTGGGGAATTAAAAAGGATTCTGTTCTTTCTGCTGCTTTTTCCAGCCATGCCAGAATTTCTTTTGCAGTATGGCCTTCTCCTTTCATCTTCTGTGCTTTTTCTACCATATAGCGGTGAGGACCGCACAGAGTTTTACTGTTGAAAACGGTGATGCTGTCTTTATTATCCGCCAGTTCCCGGGCACCGCAGGCACTCTGATAAGTACCGGAAAGGCCATCTGCCATGGCAATATTGATAATTTCTGAATCTTTATATTGTTCATACAGATCCATAACTTCGCCAATGGGTGGCTGGGATGATCTTGGAAGTTCTCCTTTCTGAATTCTTTCGTAAAAATCTTTCATGTCGACCTGCAGATCCCGTCCTTCCAGATCGCCGATGCTTACACAAAGGGGCACTGCTTCAAAACCCAATTCCCTGGCTTCCTCCTCTGTATACAATGTTGAGGAGTCTGTAATAATCTGTACCATAATCAAATACCTCGAAACATAGTTTTTAATTCTACGTATTCAAGTTTGCAATATTTATTATGAAACGTCAAGCATTTTTAACAAAAATTCACAATTTTTTCAAAAAAAGACCATTTCACAGAGTTCTGTGAAATAGCCTTTTTTCAAATTTATAATTTTACTATGTTTCGTTACTTAATATTGTGCCTACTTCTCCTGCTCTTTCGCATTCATAATCAGCATCTGCAAACGGTTCTCAATATTGGCAAAGCTAACGTCCGGGTCATAATCCAGCGGCAGGATCTGCACATCGGGATAGTATTCTTTCAGTCGTTTTGCAATGCCTCGTCCTACTACATGGTTGGGCAGGCAGCCGAAGGGCTGTAAAATAACAAAGGCACGGCAGCCATGTTTTGCATGGTGCAGGACTTCTCCCGGAATCAGAACGCCTTCACCGGCATCAAAGGTATGATGGATAATGGGGTCGCTTTCCTTTACCAGATCCTGCATACGGCATGTTTTTTCATACAGCGGATGTTTTTTTGCAATGCTGTCTGTGACGTCATGAGCCACATTAAATGCCATATTGGCCACCCGATACCATACTTTCTGATTGACCGGCTTCTTCAGGTGATATTCCTGAATCTGAGAGTCCTGATAGAAATAGGTTTTCCGGATAACATCGGTCATACGTGCTTCAATGATTTCAAATCCATTCTGCTCCAGATAAGCTTCAATATCATGGTTGGCACCAGGATGGAAGTTCAGCAGGTATTCGCCAACGATCAGCACGGTGGGCTTGGGGTTGGAGCGGTCATAGGGTACCTGATTCATGATATCAATGGCTTTTGCAAATCCTTTTTTCGCTCCGGGAATGCCGTGATTCTGCAGACCGTCGATCAGTTCATCCATGGCATGTTCAAATGCTGCATCGGTACTTCCCTTTTCCAGCTCATAAGGGCGGATTTTCCGCAGAAGTTCTTCCAGTACATCGATCATGGGCAGGGCAAAAGCAATGCGCATGTCGGAGATCATATTCATTTTGAAGCCCGGATGCATGTCATGATAGTCCACATCATCGTTGGTCAGAATGGGAACATGGGCATATCCGGCGTCATCCAGTGCTTTTCGAAGCAGGGCGCTGTAATGGGTCAGACGGCAGTCTCCCACGTATTTGCCCATGCCAATAGCCACTTCTTTGTCATCATACTCACCGCTTTTTAAGGCAGCCAGCGCTTCACCGATTACAATCTGAGCAGGGAAGCAGATATCGTTATGTACATATTGTTTGCCCAGGCGAATTGCTTCTTCCCGTCCGATTGCCAGCGGCACTGCCCGGACTCCCTGACCGCTTAATGCAGCCGACATGACCCGGCTGAACGCATGGGAAGTATTGGGCACCAGTACAACTTTTTCTTTTCTGCTTGCTTTGGTAAGTTTCACCGGATAAGGGTCGGTCAGTTTCTGAACTTCCTGCTCCTGTTCCTGTTTTCTTCGCATGGAAACCGTCTCCACGAAAGAACGAACACGGATTCCCAGCGGGCCCTGAATATCACTTTCATCCAGTTTTAATACCAGCGGTACTTTACCGGAGATTTCCTTCATAATACGGATGATTTCATCGGACAGATAAGCATCGTGTCCGCATCCAAAGCTGACCAGCTGTACATACTGCAGATGCTTATTTTCTGCTGCCAGAACAGCGGTGGAAAGCATACGGGCATGATAATTATTTACCACATCCAGACGACTGTTGCTTAAATCGACTTCCTTTGCTGCTGCCAGAGAATCCGCTGTCAGTACCGGAATTCCCAGTCGTGTAAACATTTCCGGCAGTTCGTGGTTGACCAGCACATCATTCTGATAAGGACGCGCTGCCAAAACGATGGCATAAGTGCCTTTTTCTTCCACATCTTTCAGCACCTTCTGTCCAGCTTCTTCCAGTTCCTGGTGGAAAGCAGCCTGAGCAGCATCTGCCATTTCAATGGCTTTTAATACCTGTTCTCGGGAAATTCCATAATGGTCTTCCATGTATTTGGGCAGCTGGCGGTTCCGGTCCGCATCTTCATACCAGTGGAATAAGGGGGCATCGAAAGGAACCTGAAAACGCTTTTCGGGGTTGTCAGAATTGCGCATAACAATGGGATAGCCTTTTACCACTGCACACATGGACTGACTGGTTTTTTCCGTATTTTCTGAAGGTACCGTTGTAATGGACGGCATAAAAATCCGGTCTACTTTTTTCTCCACCAGATTTCGGATATGTCCATGCACCAGCTTTGCGGGGAAGCAAACCGTATCCGAAGCAACGGCTGACAAGCCGTTTTCATACATTTTTCTGGTGCTGGAATCGGAAATTTTTACCTGAAATCCCAGAGAACGCCAGAATGTGGTCCAAAATGGCATGGTTTCCCAGTAAGAAAGCACTCTGGGCAGACCGATGGTGATATTTTTTTCTTCCTCCAGCTGCGTATAAGGGTACTCCTTAAATAAAAGCGATTCCCGAACACGGAACAGATTGGGAACTTCTGATTTTTTCTGCTGTTTTGCCTTTAACTGCTTCTTCACCTCTTCATCCTTCGGATTGCCCAGAACCTCGCCGCGCTCGCAGCGGTTATTGGTAATCCAGGTTTTTCCATTGGAGAAAGTTACGATGGTTCGTTTACAGTGATTTGCGCAGAATGGACAGGGGGAATTGGCCTCCTGCGTATAAGCAAAATCATCCATAGCATCCAGACCGATAAATGTTTTCTTTACATCACCCTTCCGGCAGTTCTCCTGATGACGTTCTTTTGTAATCAGAGCCGCACCGATGGCACCCATAATACCGGGATAAGGAGCACGAATGACTTTCCGGCCTGTATACTGTTCCATGGCACATAAAACCGCATCATTTTCAAAGGTTCCGCCCTGAACCACAATCTTATCGCCCAGACTGTCCAGATTGGAAATACGAATAACCTTTGTAAAAACATTTTCAATGATGGAACGGCACAGACCCGCCATAATATCCTCAGGCAGTTTGCCGTTACGCTGCTCGGTAATAACGCTGCTGTTCATAAATACCGTGCAGCGGCTGCCCAGAACAGCCGGATTCTGAGACGAAAATGCTGCATTGGCAATTTCTTTTACTTCAATATTCAAAGAAGAGGCGAAGTTTTCCAGGAAAGAGCCACAGCCGGAGGAGCAGGCTTCATTGACCACAATATTGGTAATGATGCCATTGTCAATCCAGATGGCTTTCATATCCTGTCCGCCGATATCCAGGATAAAGCTGACATCTTCCATATATTTGGAAGCTGCACGGGCGTGGGCTACGGTTTCCACCACATGACATTCTGTGTCAAATGCATTGGCAAATAGCAGTTCCCCGTAACCGGTGGTTCCCACTGCCAGGATTTCTAACTGGGCACCGGCCTCACGATAGCGGTCGCGTATGGCGATCAGGGCTTCTTTTGCAACCTTCAGCGGTTTGCCCTGGTTGGGCGAGTAGAAGGAATCCAGAATCTGCTCCTTTTCATCCATCAGCACAAACTTTGTGGTGGTACTGCCGGAGTCAATACCAAGGTAAGCACGGACCACTTCCCCTTTTTCCGGCTGCTTCCAGTGATGTTCTGGAAGACGGTGGCGTTCCAGAAACTCCTGTTTCTCTTCCGGAGAAGAAAAGAACGGTGCTGCCTCATATTCCCCATTTTTTCCAGCTTCATCTCCGCTTCAGCACGCTCAATCCGCTGCAGCAGTTCTTCCACAGTCAACTCTACAGTCAACTCTTCCTGTTTGGATATGCTGTTTAATGAAATAGCTGCACCGTAAGCGATCATGATCTCCGGTCTTTTGGGAATAATCACATCTTCCTCAGACAGCTGCAGACGCTCTTTAAATACCTCCACCAGCGTGGGGTTAAAGGTCAAAGGACCGCCTTCAAATGCCACGGGCTTTTCAATATCCAGCCCCTGGGCCAGACCGCCGATGGTCTGTTTGGCAATGGCATGGAACGCAGATAAAGCCAGATCAGCTCTGGACACACCCTGATTTAACAGCGGCTGAATATCGGTCTTTGCATATACCCCGCAGCGACCGGAAATATCATAAACACATTTCCCCCTGGATGCTCTGGCATCAAATTCCTCAATAGGTGTCTTCAAAATAGAAGCAACTTCATCAATAAACGCACCGGTACCGCCTGCGCAGCTTCCGTTCATACGCATATCGGATACAACGGACTGACCGGTTGTTTCATCTTTTTTGAAAAATATAATCTTGGCATCCTGCCCGCCCAGTTCGATGGCAGTACCTACTTCATCACACTGCTGGCGCAGAGCGATGGAATTGGCAACAACCTCCTGAACAAAAGGAATTTTCAGACGTTCTGCCAATAATTTTGCCCCGGAACCAGTCAGACAAAGACGGATTTTTGCCGCAGGAAAATGCAGCGCCAGTCTCTCCAGAGCTTTCTTTACACTCTGAACCTGCGCTGCATTGTGTCTCTTATAATCTGAATATACAATTTCTCCACTTTCAGGAGCAACAGCCACGATTTTGGTGGTGGTGGAACCGATATCAATTCCCGCCAGAAGCTTTTTCACTTTTTGAATTTTTTCTAAAACCATAACTTTTATCACCTGTTTCATTTGTCTAAACGGAAATGTCTAACACAGACTTTCCTATTAAATATGTATGTTCTCCCTTTTTCGCCCCGAAAAATCGTTATTGGTATATTTTTCGGATATTTCGTAAAACGGAATGAAAACTACCTGAACTTGTTTTATTCAAGTAGTTTTCATAACTACATATTAAAGCACAAATAATTACAAAAGT
>JBGVFN010000147.1:0-3037 GCA_045121095.1 Lachnospiraceae bacterium
AAAAAGAACAAAAAGTGTGTTTGAAAAGGTTTGAAACAGACCTAAATCAGACAGAAATTGCATCATTTCAGATGGTGTAGGAAAGAGGAGAAAATGTTTAATTTCATTGAAAAACTTCCGATTCCCATGGTTACAAAAGAGCTTTACCCCATGAGTGCGGAACTGTTAAAGATTAAAGAAGAACGAGATGAAGAAATCCGCAAAGTTTTCACAGGTGAAGATGACAAATTCATCCTGCTGATCGGCCCCTGCTCCGCAGATAACGAAGATGCCGTTCTGGATTACTGTACCAGACTGGCCAAAGTTCAGGAAAAAGTAAAAGACCGTATTATCATTATTCCTCGTATATATACCAACAAGCCCCGTACCACAGGACTTGGTTATAAAGGAATTCTGCACCAGCCCGATCCGGAGAAAAAATCCGATCTTTATCACGGTGTACTGGCTGTACGTCACCTGCATATGGATGTTATCAAACAGACCGGTTTCACCACAGCAGATGAAATGCTGTATCCCGAAAACTATCGTTACATTCAGGATATTTTATCTTATGTAGCAATCGGTGCCCGTTCCGTAGAAAACCAGCAGCATCGTCTCGTAGCCAGCGGCATGACCGTTCCTGCAGGTATGAAAAACCCCACCGGCGGTGATTTATCTGTCATGATGAACTCCGTAATCGCAGGCCAGTCCGCCCACGAATTCATTTTCCGCGGATGGGCAGTACAGACCACCGGTAACGACCTGACACACACCATTTTAAGAGGTTACACCGACAATCACGGAACCAACTACTCCAACTATCACTACGAAGACCTGCGTCATGTATGTGAACTCTATGCAGCAAAAGACTTAAAAAATCCTGCCTGCATCGTGGACACCAACCACGCAAACTCCGGCAAGAAGTTCAAAGAACAGATTCGTATTGCCAGAGAAGTACTCAACAGCCGCAAATACTCCAAAGACGTCCATGACCTGGTAAAAGGCTTCATGATCGAAAGCTACATCGAAGAAGGCTGCCAGAAAATCGGCGAAGGCGTATACGGCCGCTCCATCACCGACCCCTGCCTCGGCTGGGAAGACAGCGAAAAACTCATCTACGAAATCGCAGAAAGCTGCTAAAGCAGATTTCCATTCATTACAAAGCCCCCGACCAGTCAGTTGCGTAAATTGACCAGTCGGGGGTTTTAACCATGATTCAGCCAGAAACCAAACCGCGTTGCAAGAGTTTAGTGTCCGCTACGTTTTCCACGGAGCGAGAGCGCGTGTCCGTATAAGGCAGTCTGTAATGGAGCCATCCACCACCTTCTATATTTCACCCAAAAAGCATCAAATAAACACATACTCCGTCAACCGTTTCATTGCTTCCTCCACTCTGCTAAGCGGCACCGCGAAGTTCATGCGAATGGAGCAGGGGCCATGGAAGGGACGTCCGTCCTGCCAGGTGACACCCACATCCCAGCCAGCCTGCAGAACCTGGTCAATGCTCTTACCATGTGCTTCGCACCATTCTGTGCAGTCCAGATACAGCATATAAGTGCCCTGGGGTCTTGCAAAATGCACCAGAGGGAAATGTTTTTCCATATAGTCGCAGGCATAATTCAGATTGCCGCTGATGACTTCACAAAGCTCATCCACCCATTCATGTCCCTCCGGTTTATAAGCACCGATCAGCGCATGCATGCTCAGTACATTCATGGCATTGTAATGGCTCTTGCTGCCCTGTGCACATACCCGGTCACGCAGGTAAGAGTTGTAAATAATATGATAAGAACCTACCAGTCCCGCCAGATTAAATGTTTTGCTGGGCGCATACAGGGCGATGGTGCGGTTTTTCGCATCCTCGCTGATGGATTGGGTCGGAATATGATGATGGCCATTTAACAGAATATCAGACCAGATTTCATCGGAAATAACAACGCAGTCGTTGGCTTTGTAGATTTCCATGGCTTTTTCAATTTCTTCCCGTTCCCATACACGGCCGCAGGGGTTGTGGGGGCTGCAGAAAACAGCCAGATGAATCTTGTACTGTTTCAGTTTGGTATCCATATCTTCATAATCCATGCGCCAGATGCCATTTTCATCCATTTTCAAGGGACTTAAAACCAGATTGCGTCCAATATTGGTCAGACTGTTGGTAAATCCCACATATGTAGGGCTGTGCAGCAAAATGCTGTCTCCAGGGGCTGTAAACGCTTCTGCTGCGGAAACAACGCCGCCCAGTACTCCATTTTCATGGCCAATGGCTTCAGGAGTCAGACCGGTCACACCGTTACGGGTTCTATGCCAGTGGATAATGGAGTCAAAATACTCCTTAGAAGGCTGAAAATATCCAAAAGTAGGATGAGTAAGCCGTTCTGCAATGGCCTGAGTAATGGTGGGAGCAACAGGGAAATTCATGTCAGCAACCCACATGGGAATGGAATCAAAACCATCCTTCGGTTTCTGCGGAGCAAAACCGTTACCGGCAGCACCATTTTCAAGGAGACCGTCCACAGCCAGAGAATCTTTACCGTGGCGGTCCAGAATGGATGTAAAATCGTATTTCATTAAAAAAACCTCTTTCTGTATCACAGGGGATTCCATAACAAAGCAGAATCCTGTATCGATTCAGCAGAGCATCTGAAATGTGTCTGAATGTCTGCTGTAACAATTCGAGCAGTTCAGTTTTGCTGAATTGCTGCGTTTCTTCCAATAGAAAAGTATATCAGATTAAGAAGTGAGTTGCAATTCCCGTTTCAAATTGGAAGCATTTGTAGTACAATAGCAAAAAAGAAACGAATGGTGCCGCAGTCACTAGTATTACAGCGAACATTGATTGTGTATTTTATAAGGTAGTGAAGGCTCCATTACAGAGCTACATTACACGGAGACGCGCTCTCGCTCTGCCCAAACGTAACGGACACTAAACTCTCGTCTTTCTTTACAGAAAGCCGCTCGTTAAGTGCCGACGTTTGACCAAAGGTCTCCTTAGCAATGTGGCTCTGTAATTCCGCCATTTACGTTTTTATAAAAATTCAAGTAATACATAAAATGTTCG
>JBGVFN010000148.1:0-7389 GCA_045121095.1 Lachnospiraceae bacterium
ATTCAGCAGGCATTCACAATTTTATCGGAAAAACCTCAGAAACACGCGATCATACTCGGCTGAATCGATAACATAAAATACAGATTTCCATACCGCATCCCATAAGCAGCAAAAAAAGCGTCTGGAGCATGCTAAAAAAACACGGCTTTATGGCAGGTACTTTTATTTTTTTGAACCAATACATACGAAATATGGCCAGAAAATACAAACTTTCCGGAATTACCATCAGAAATTGATTCAAGAACCAGCCCTCCATACCAAGCGCTCCAAAAATCAACACAGACTGAAAGGATATGCCAAACAACTGCAGGATCAGAAATCCTTTCAGAAAAAACAGATTGTTCCAAAATACCCCGATCATTAAAATCACACTTGGGATCAGCACCCGTCTAATCAAAAAATATGCAAAATAATGTATATTTTTTTCCAGAAAAATCCACATGGAACTGACATTGCAAAATGTCAGTCCCTGCTTCCAGTCGATTCCTCCATAATATAAAGCCGTCTCATAAAACATCGACTGCGGAAGGAAAGAGCCCACCAGACCACCTGCCAGACCAATCACAATACATGCAATCAACCCTTTCTGCCAGAGAGCATTGATGCTTTCCTCATTTTGCTGGTTACTCCTTTCCAAACGAATTTTTCTCACAACCTCGCCTTCTTGTGAATGATTTCGTATTATATCTATGCCGATTCTGCACCAACTATTCTGTCAGACATTTTAAACGATATGCCAGCAATCCACATACCGTTTTACTATCGGTTAAGGTTCCCTGATAGATCCGTTCCAGCAGATCGTCCAATGTCCAGATCTCTACATTTAAAAATTCCTCCTCATCCAGATGTTGATGAGATTTTTTCAAATTTTCTGCCACATAAATGGATACTTTTTCATTGGTAAAAGCGGGCATGGAGTTCATATTAAGCAAAAAATGAATGGAATCTGACCGATATCCGGTTTCTTCCTCCAGTTCTCTGGAAGCACAGGATAAGCCTGGCTCTCCCTCATAATCAAAAGCCCCCGCAGGAATTTCCAGTGTGTAGCGATCCAGCGCATTGCGGTATTGACGTACCATTAAAATTCTTCCATCTTCCAGTACCGGAATAACTGCAGCGCCGCCTTTATGATGGAAATAATCCCACTGTACAATTCTTCCATCAGGCATCTGCATATCATCCTTATAAATCTTCATAATGGAACCTGTATAGGCCAGATTCCGGTCCACACGTTTCAAACGAAGTTCTTCGTTTTCCATCATCTCGGTTGCTTTTTCCATATTTTCCATAATTTTGCCTTTTTCTATCTGCTTTTTTGTTTGTACACGTTCCTTCTTCTCCAGCTCCATAATTAAAACCCTTTCTTCCTGTTATTAAAATTTAAAAAGGACGGGCAAAAAACTTTGCCCGTCCCCGTTATATTCTATTTCGCATAATCGGTTACACGTGATTCTCTGATCACATTGACTTTAATCTGTCCCGGATATTCCAGTTCTGCTTCAATCTGCTTGGAGACATTTCTCGCAAGCAGAACCATATCGTCATCACTGATCTGTTCGGGTATAACCATAATCCGAATTTCGCGTCCTGCCTGAACGGCATAAGACTTTTCAACGCCCTTATAGGAATTTGTAATATCTTCTAACTGTTTTAATCTGTTGGTATATGTTTCTAAGGTTTCTCTTCTTGCACCAGGTCTGGCAGCAGAAATGGTATCTGCAGCCTGAACAATGCAGGCAATCAAAGAGGTAGGTTCTGCATCACCATGATGAGACTCTACTGCATTAATTACTACAGCAGATTCCCGATATTTCTTACAGAGATCCACACCCAGCTGAACATGGGAACCTTCCATCTCGTGGTCTACCGCTTTACCGATATCATGAAGCAGACCTGCACGTTTGGCAGTTCTTACATCCACTCCAATCTCACCAGCCAGCAAACCGGATAAATGTGCAACTTCCACAGAATGTCTCAAGGCATTCTGACCATAACTGGTACGGAATTTCATCTTACCCAATAAACGGATCAATTCCGGATGAATTCCATGGATTCCTACTTCAAGAGCTGCGGCTTCGCCTTCCTCCCGAATACTGGTTTCCACTTCTCTTTGAGCTTTTTCAACCATTTCTTCAATTCTTGCCGGATGAATACGTCCGTCAATAATCAGTTTCTCCAGAGTAATTCTGGCAACTTCTCTTCGAATGGGATCAAAAGCAGATAAAACAACTGCTTCCGGTGTATCATCAATAATCAGATCTACACCTGTCAGTGTTTCCAGTGTACGGATATTTCGTCCTTCACGACCGATAATTCTGCCTTTCATCTCATCATTGGGAAGCTGTACTACAGAAATTGTTGTTTCTGCCACATGATCTGCTGCACATTTCTGAATTGCCGTAACCACATAGTCTCTGGCTTTTTTGTGCGCTTCTTCACGTGCTCTGTTTTCAAGCTCCTTGATCATTTTTGCGGTGTCATGTTTTACATCGTTCTCAACAGTTTTTAAAAGATAGTCTTTAGCCTGTTCGGAGGTTAAACCTGAAATTCGCTCCAGCTCGGTCTGCTGTTTTGCCAGAACAGTTTCCACTTCCTTGTGTTTACGGGAAAGTGATTCTTCTCTGGCCGCCATTGCTGTTTCACGACGTTCAAGAGCATCTGCCTTTTTGTCGATGTTCTCTTCCTTGTTAAGTACACGTCTCTCATATCGCTGCAGTTCCGCACGACGTTCTTTCGTCTCACGCTCGCATTCATTTCTGGATCTTAAGGTTTCTTCCTTAACTTCCAGAAGTGCTTCACGCTTTTTGGCTTCTGCTGCTTTTAATGCTTCATCTATAATCTCTCTGGACTTTTCTTCTGCCGTGCCAATTTTACTCTCATACACCTTGATGCGGTATCTGGTGGCAATGGTCCATGTGACAGGTATAGCGACAACAAGTGTGACAACAATAGCAATGATAATCATCACTGCATCCACAGGAGCACCTCCTTATTAAATTTTCATTGTACAATACAACTTCTAATTCTATAGGAATTCCATAAAGATGTCAAGCAAAAGTCACCATACTGTGAAAAAGCTTACAAATAATCAAACAATATGCTGTCAAAAAAGTTACGTTTTAACAAATTGGCAGTTCAGTCACCCAACTGAACTGCCATAATAAAAAAATGGATTCTATATAAAGATCAAAGCCTTATAAAATATAACGAATGCAGCATCCGTTAATAACTACAATAAACCTTCGTTCTCCTCCGGTACAGAGAAATCCATATCACTGAACTGAAGCTGTTCATCCCCTTTTGCAGCAGGTGTTTTTTTCTCTTCGGTGTCTTTTTCAAATCCGTATGCAACACGTACTGCTCTTTCGATTTCTGCCATCACATCCGGATTGGTACGAAGGAAATTCTTGGCATTTTCACGACCCTGTCCAATCTTTTCTTTCTTGTAGGCATACCATGCACCGCTTTTATCCACAATGCCTTCTTTCGCAGCCAGATCCAGAATATCACCTTCACGGGAAATACCTGTACCAAACATGATATCAAACTCTGCTTCCTTAAAAGGCGGAGCGATCTTGTTCTTTACAACTTTAATACGGGTGCGGTTACCAATAAACTCACCATTCTGCTTCAACGTCTCGATTCTTCTTACATCCAGACGGATAGTAGAATAAAACTTCAATGCACGTCCGCCGGTGGTTGTCTCCGGATTGCCAAACATTACACCAACTTTTTCACGCAGCTGATTAATAAAAATCACGGTACAATTATACTTACTGGTAATAGCAGTCAGTTTACGCAGCGCCTGTGACATCAGACGTGCCTGCAGACCCACATGAGAATCACCCATATCGCCATCAATTTCTGCCTTAGGTACCAGTGCCGCCACGGAGTCAATAATAATGATATCTACTGCACCGGAACGAACCATGGTTTCTGCAATTTCCAGAGCCTGCTCACCATTGTCCGGCTGTGAAATATATAAGTTATCAATATCTACACCAATCTTGCTGGCATATGCAGGATCCAGTGCATGCTCTGCATCAATGAAACCGGCAATTCCGTCACGCTTCTGTACTTCTGCAGCCATATGAAGTGCAACTGTGGTCTTACCACTGGACTCAGGTCCGTAAATCTCAATGATACGTCCCTTCGGTACACCGCCCAGTCCCAGTGCAATATCCAGACTCAGACAACCGGTGGGAGTCGTCTCCACATTCATACGCGCAGAGGAATCTCCCAATTTCATAATAGAACCTTTTCCATACTGCTTTTCTATCTGTGCAACAGCATTATCCAATGCTTTTAATTTATCTTCCTTCGCCATATTCGACCTCCTGTTCGAGAACTCATGTTCGCATGTACATAATAGTACACTTTCGCTTAATTGTCAATCACTATCTTTTAAAAAATTACAGGTGACTTACAGAAAACATTTTACGCATCTATCGTAACACATGTTTTAAGATTTGTCCATGTAAATTATACGATTTAAAAATAAAATGTCTATTTTCAGTAACAATTCAGCCAGGCATGACTGTGTGCCTTTTGGGGGATTTTGATTTTTCATAATCATATTTTTAAAGACTTTTTTATAAAAAAACGCGCCTGTCTATCGGCGCGTTTTTCAGATTGGTTTTATCAAAATATGTCCTTTACAACATTTCTATCAAATTGTTCTTTAAGCATTCAGTTTATGCATGATACATTTATTCGGCTCGTCCACACGAATCGGTCTTCCGCTCATGACCAGCATACCTTTTTCGTAATCAATCTTAAAGAATGTAAGCGTATAAGAACCATTATTTACAGAACAAATATGGCGATCATCGGGGAATACACAGATTCCTTTCGGGAATTCACCACTTATAGGAGAAACACAACGTTTTGTCAGCAGACCGGTTTCTGCATCGCGATCAAAAATACAGATACTGTTATCACCTTCATTGCCTACAAATGCATGCGCTTCATCGGATGAGAACATAAAGGAGCATGCGGAACTGATGGAGGTATCTTTCTTATCACAGGTAGGAACCTTCTGTAAATGAGTAAACATCGGAATATCACTGCTTCCATCATAACTGTATACCGATACAAAGTTCAGACCTTCACTTACCAGATACATAAATTTTCCATCACTGCTGAAAGTGATACGTTTGGGGCTGGTATTCAGTTCGCAGCGCAGGATATCAGACTGTTCCAGGCTTCCTGTTTCATAATTAAATTTGTAAATCTTAATATGATCGGTTCCTCCGTCTGCTGCCAGAACAAATTTACCATCCGGTGACATCCTTACACAGTTTACACGGGGACGATTGGTCTTTCTCCATGCGGTACCAAGTCCTTTATGGAAAATGCCGGCTGTGATTTCTCCAACGGTACCATCTTCATTCAGCCGCAGCGCAGTCAGCTTTCCATCATGATAACCGCCTACAAAAATATAACGGTCCTGCGGGTCGATTTCAATAAAGCATCCTCTCATGCCTTTGATTGTCGCTTTATTCATCTCTCTCAGCATACCGTCCGGAAGAATCTCATAAGATACGAGACCTTCATCAATAATAGAATACAAATACCTTCCGCTGTGTGAAACAGCCATAAAAGAAGAATTGTTACATCCAATTTCACCTTTACGGGTCAAAGTTCCTGATTCCAAATCAACATCAAAGATCGTAATGCCTTTGCTTTTACCAATGTAAGTATAAGAACCTACGTAAGCAACATATTTATCACTCATAGCATCCTCCAAGTTAGTCCGTATTATGTATGGTCCCTGAAGCAGGACATCCACACTTTTCTCAAGTATAACATAAAACCCGTTCTTTGTTAAGTTCCAATCTATCCAAAAAATCGCCAGCATTCGAAAGTCCCTTTGGGCTTCTCAAACAAAAGACCATGCGTTCCCCTTTTTCTGGAAAAGCATGGTCTTTTCATATTTTCAGTTATCATTCCGATTTTGAATTGCTTCCACCGTTTTATATATACTGAATCATCTTATTTCTTAGTAATATATTTCTGTGCTGTCAGCAGTTCTGCAATCAGGACTGCACCACCTGCTGCACCACGCAGTGTGTTATGAGAAAGACCTACAAATTTATAATCAAACAGAGTATCTTCTCTCAGACGGCCGATACATACGCCCATACCATTCTCATACATTCTGTCAAGAGCTGCCTGAGGACGGTTTTCTTCTTCGAAATATTTGATAAACTGAGCGGGTGCGCTGGGCAGCTTCAGTTCCTGGGGGATCCCTTTGAATTCATTCCAGCACTGGATCATTTCTTCCTTGGAAGGTTTGTTTTCAAAGTTTACAAAAACTGCTGCAGTATGTCCGTTGGTAACGGGAACACGGATACACTGGCAGGTAATCAGGGGCGCTTCTGCTTTTACGATCACACCATTTTCCACATGGCCCCAGATTCTCAGAGGCTCCTGTTCGCTCTTTTCTTCTTCTCCGCCAATGTAAGGAATGATGTTGTCAATCATTTCAGGCCATTCTTTGAAAGTCTTTCCTGCACCGGAAATTGCCTGATAAGTTGTAGCAACCACATTTTTAATACCAAAATGTCTTAAAGCATGCAGCGCAGGTGTATAACTCTGGATGGAGCAATTGGGCTTTACTGCAATAAATCCTCTGGTAGTTCCCAGACGTTTTTTCTGAGATGCAATGACTTCCAGATGTTCCGGGTTTAATTCCGGTACAACCATGGGAACATCCGGTGTCCATCTATGAGCGCTGTTATTGGAAACAACGGGCGTTTCTGCTTTTGCATATGCTTCTTCAATGGCTTTAATCTGATCCTTGGACATATCTACTGCGCTGAATACAAAATCTACATTTGCAGCAACTGCTTCTACGTCGCTTACATCCTTTACGATCATCTTCTTTACTGCTTCCGGCATGGGTGTATCCATTTTCCAGCGTCCATTCACTGCTTCTTCATAGGTTTTACCTGCAGAACGGGGACTTGCTGCCAATTCTACAACTTCAAACCAGGGATGATTCTCCATCAGACTGATAAATCTCTGACCTACCATACCAGTTGCACCAAGAATACCTACTTTTAATTTATCGTTCATCTCTAAACTCCCTACTTTCTTGTTTTTTCCTGTTTTCCCTCATTTTTCGCAAAAGGCATCGTTATGTATACGTGTATCGCGCACATATGTCTTTTTACAACGGACATCTATGAGTGTCTTTCATATAATATTATATTTTTTCTAAAAAAGCAACCGTTTCTTTCCAAAAATATTATGCTTCGTTACTATTCACAAACAGCCTGCCTTTCGATATTCATTATAAACAGATTTTACAAAATTGCAAATATTTCGTAACTATTCAGCCAAGCATGATTTTTGTTCAAAATACCGTGTCAAGCTTGCTTGTAA
>JBGVFN010000149.1:0-11925 GCA_045121095.1 Lachnospiraceae bacterium
TGCCATCTGGTCTTCTTCGAAAGGTGTTTATGCCATTGAATTGGGGCTAAATGAAATTTACAATACAGAAAAAGATCACGGATTTATTGTGGCAAGACTGATTAGTTTTTTCTATATGATCGTTTTACTGATCGTCCTGCTGTTTACTATGGTCGTTCTAATGTTCGGCAGCAGTATTAAAAAATTGATCGGGCGTTTCATCCCGCCTTTGTATCATATTATTAATCTGCTCCTGCGTTTCCGACTTCTGGCAGCAATTCCGATCCTGGTTTTGTTTTTCATGTGTCTGTATGCGTTTTATCCTGGAAGACATGTACGATTCCGTGATCAATTTGCAGGCGCTGTTTTTTCCGGTGCATCATGGATTCTCTTTTCCTTTGCCTATGAATTTTATATTCAGAATATCTCCAACTATTCCAGCATTTACGGAAGCCTGGGAGCCGTCCTGCTGCTGCTTTTATGGATTTATTTTTATATCTGCATTATGCTGTTCGGAGCAGAGCTTAACGCTTTCCGACTGCAGAAAAACCGATAGAAAGCCACACTTTCTATCGGTTTTTCTATTTATTTCCATTTTCAAATTATGAATGCTTGCTGAATTTATTCAAGACAGTTCAGCCAAGGCTGAACTGTTACCTGTTTTTATAACCTTTTTATAACCAGCAAAATTACAAGACCTGCATTGCTAAGGAGACCTCACTACTTCTTTTCTACCACTTCTCCCTGCTTTTTATAAATGGATTCTGCAGGTACAAATCCGCGTACACTGGAAAGAGGATAAATATTGCTGTTTCGTCCGATTACTGTACCGGGATTTAAAATGCTTCCGCATCCTACTTCCACGTTATCACCCACCAGGGCACCAACTTTTTTACGTCCGGTTTCCAGATTTCCTTCCGGAGTATGAATCTCCACCAGTTTTTTATCGGACTTCACATTGGAGGTAATGGAACCTGCGCCCATATGAGATTTATAGCCCAGAATAGAATCGCCTACATAATTGTAATGAGGAACCTGCACGTTATCAAACAGGATGACATTTTTTAATTCTGTGGAATTGCCAACTACTGCATGATCACCTACCAGGGCATTGCCGCGAATAAAGGCACAGTGACGTACTTCGGTTTCTTCTCCGATAATGGCAGGGCCGGTAATGGATGCAGTGGGTGCTACTTTTGCAGATTTTGCGATCCAAATGTGTTCTCCATGTTCTTCATAGCGATCTTTGGGCAGGTTGGGGCCCAATTCCAGAATCAGATCAGCAATTCCAGCCAGTGCCTCCCAGGGATATTCTGTTTTTGCCAGAAGATCGGCTGCTTTTGTGTGAGTCAGATCATAAAGAGCTGTTGTTTTTAATTCCTTCATATCAATACCTCGTTTCTTAGTCTCTCTCCACATTCAAGTGTTTTTATATAAATTCAATCCTTATTTATAATATTTCTGCACCATCTGAAAATTTCTTTGTATATTGCTGACATTCCGTCTGCGGCGTACATTTTCTGTCCTGCGTACAATGAAGCCGGACAATTTCTGCATATATTCTTCTGTGGTAATGGTTCCCTCTGCCACATAGGTCAGACCTTTTTCCCAGCTGGCTGTCAGCTCGGGATTGAGTAAATGTACAATGGAATCATTGACCACTTCATAGATCATCTCTCCCAGCATGGTAGGAGTAATTATCTGTGTTTTTCCATTCAGATTCAGATAATTGATGTTAAACAGCTTTTTCAAAATTTCTGCCCGGGTGGCGGAGGTTCCGATGCCGCTTCCTTTGATCTGTGCCCGCAATTCTTCATCTTCTATGAGCTGACCAGCATTTTCCATGGCCAAAATCATGGAACCGGAGTTGTATCTCCTGGGCGGTGAGGTCTCTCCTTCTTTGATCTGGAAAGAATCTACCGGGAATACATCACCTTTTTTCATCTTTTTCAGTGCTTCTAAAAAGGCTGCCTGCTCCTGAGCCGACATGGATTTCTGCTCCGAATTTTCCTCTTCCGAAGCGGCGGAATCTGACTCCCCGGATTTCCCTTTCTGCTCCTGAGCACCATTGTCTTTTTCTGCCGCGGCCTTTTTCCATGCGGCTTCACCGGTGACCACCATATATCCTTCATCGGCCAGAAGCTTCAGACCAGCAAAAAACTTCTCTTCCTTCACCTGAAAAGCCAGCGAATATTTATCATACACCGCTGCCGGATAAAAAATGCTCAAAAACCGCCGCACGATCATGTCATACACCCGACCGCCATAGCCTTTCAGACTGCCCAGAGCCCGAAGTCCCTGACCAGTGGGAACGATGGCATAGTGGTCTGTAATCTGCTTGTCATTTACATACCGGGTTTTGGAAATATTTTTATAAGTACCCTTATTCAGGATTTCCTGGGCAAATTGTCCTGTGGAAGAAAGATTGATAAGACCTTTTAAGTTTTTATCAATTTCCTTCGCCGCTGCTGTGGAAAGTACACGGGCATCGGTTCGTGGATAAGTAACCAGCTTCTTCTCATAGAGCTCCTGCACGATCTTTAACGTGGTATCCGGACTGATTTTCAGCCGTTTGGAACATTCATTCTGCAATTCTGCCAGATTGTAGAGCAGCGGCGGATTTTTCTTTTCCTTTTTCTTTTCCTTCAGACAAACCGTCGCCTGGGCCGGCCAGGGATCGGATAAATAATCCACCAGTGCCTGGGCATCTTCTTTTTGCAAAAAGCCATTGTCCTTATACAATTTGGATGCAGCAAAATAACGGCTTCCTTCCACCGCTTTCCACTCCGCCTGAACCATATGTCCATTGCAGTTTACATCCGCCAGAATCCGGTAAAAGGGCGTTTTTACAAAATTACGGATCTCCCGCTCTCGTTTTACCACCATTCCCAGTACACAGGTCATCACCCGGCCCACGGAAATAACCGTATAACGGCTGCCGGTAACCTGACTGATCTCCCTGCCATAAACCAGCGTAAGCAGTCTGGAAAAGTTGATGCCCATCAGATAATCTTCCCGGGCGCGCATATACGCAGATGCCGCCAGATTATCGTATGCAGACAAATCTTTGGCATTCTGGATTCCTTTCAGGATCTCTTCTTCTGTCTGCGAATCGATCCAGACTCTTTTTCGCTGCTTGCCGGATACACCCGCCATCTGTTCCACCAGGCGGTAAATATATTCTCCCTCCCGCCCGGAGTCGGTGCAGACATAAATCACGTCCACATCCTTTCGATTCAGCTGTGTTTTAACAATTTCAAACTGATCCTTTACCTGATCGATCACTTCATATTTATATTCCTGTGGAATAAAGGGCAGCGAATCCAGACGCCAGCTTTTCAATGCCGGATCATATGCCTCCGGATAACTCATGGTCACCAGATGTCCCACACACCAGGTCACCACATAGTGAGCCGATTCCAGATATCCGTTCCCACGTCTCATAGGTTCTTTCAATGCTTTGGCAAATTCCTGCGCTACACTTGGTTTTTCTGCTATATAGAGAAATTTTCCCACACAATCCCGCTTTCTATCTATCTTTCTAAGAACGAAAAGCTGCCACAGCTCAGCAGTCTTGCCAAACTGTTACAGCTTTTCTTTATTTTTTATATTTCATGATAAAATCATCATGGTTTTTGCAGATATTCTTATTTAACAGTCATAACCTGCATGGTGTTGGTAACACCCTTGATTACATGGTCGCTCTTGGAAACTACACCAGCTGTAATAATAACGGTATCACCAGGTTCCAGAAGGCCCGCATCCTGAACAATATCAAAAGTAGAATCTACTACAGTTGCACCGTCTCCATGCAGCATCTCAGAAAGCATGGGAGTTACACCCCATAAGATCTGCATCTTACGCAGATTTGCTTCGCTGGGACTCAGCGCCAGAATCTGACAGTTCGGTCTGAATTTGGACATCATTCTGGCAGTAAAACCACTCAGTGTAGGAGTGATGATATATTTGGCATTCATATGAAGACCCGTTGCTGCAGCTGCATAAACAACAGCGGTAGAAATACCTCTTCTTCTGTGTTTTCTTCTTTCTGCGATCATATCTTCATAATCCAGATGAGATTCTGCATTTTCGCAGATTCTGCACATCATCTGAAGCGCCTGCAGAGGATATTTACCTGCAGCAGTTTCGCCGGAAAGCATTACACAGTCTGTACCATCATATACCGCATTAGCAACGTCTGTTACTTCTGCTCTGGTAGGACGGGGATTGCGTATCATGGAATCCAGCATCTGTGTTGCAGTAATAACGGTCTTAAACTGGTCATTACATTTCTTAATGATGGTCTTCTGGATATAAGGAACCTCTTCTGCAGGGATTTCAACACCCAGGTCACCACGTGCTACCATAACACCATCGCTGGCTTTGATGATGGAATCAATGTTATCCACACCTTCACGGTTTTCAATTTTGGAAATGATCTTAATGTCATTCGCACCGTATTCCTGCAGGATTTCACGAATTTCCAGAACTGCATCTACATTTCGTACAAAAGATGCTGCAATAAAATCAAATCCCTGTTCAATACCGAAAATGATGTCATCTCTGTCTTTTTCTGTAATAGCAGGCAGATTGATCTTTACATTGGGAACATTGACACCTTTTCTTTCACCCAGTTCACCGCCATTTGCTACAACACAGTGAATGTCCTGACCTTCCACAGAAACAACTTCCAGACCGATCAGACCATCATCGATCAGAATCTGATTGCCGGGTTCTACGTCTTCGTTCAGTCCTTCATAGTTGATCTGCACGCAGGTCGCATCACCCTGTACGTTACGGGTAGTCAGAGTAAATTCCTGTCCCTGCTCCAGTTTTACTTTTTTGCCATCCTTCAGTGTGCAGGTTCTGATTTCAGGTCCTTTGGTATCCAGCAGAGCTGCAACGGGAATTCCCAGTTCCTCACGAATTTGTTTCAGCTGCTGAAAACGCGCTCTCTGTTCTGCATGTGTGCCGTGAGAGAAATTAAAACGGGCTACGTTCATCCCTGACAGAATAAGGGATTTCATTACCTCGGGATCGTCTACTGCCGGTCCCATTGTGCAGATGATTTTTGTTTTTCTCATGATAAATTCCTTTCTTAAAAGGCTGCACTCATTCCAACAGGGTTCTGCAGCAAGTGTTCAATACTGTAAAACCCTTATTAAAGAACGTTGTCAGCTCTTTATAACGTGTTTGTGCGTATATAGATGATCCTGACAATATTCATAAGCACCGTTACATTTGGAGCAGTAACGAAACTCCAGATCATCCCCGTCCTTTTCAGTTTTACCGCAGATTGCGCATTTATGCCGGGTACTGCCCTTTCCTTTGGGCGCCGCCATCTTTACTTTTCTCTGATACTCCGCTCTGCGTTTCACCTGTCTGGGTGAATACCTGCTGAATCTTCTGCTGTTAAAGAAATACAGCAGGAAATTGGCAGCAGAGATCAGTGCCGCCAGGGCAGAAGGCACGGAGGAATTAATTCCAATCAGTTCCGGTGTAAAGAAAATGGTCAGGAAACCACCTACAATCGTAGCTGCTAATGCCAATCCATCCAGTATGGCCAGCCATTTCATCTTAATGGGCAGGAGCATAAACAGATAAATCTCATAATCTGGAAATTCTGCACCAAAAGCAAGGAACAGCGATAAATTCAGATACATCAGATTCATCTGCAGGTCAATTCCCCAGATTCCATAAACCAGAAATGCTGCTACAATATGAAGAATAATTCCAGTAAAATAATACAAATTAAAGCGGAAAGCTCCCCAGGTATTCTCCAGGGCTGTACCAATACTATAATACAGCAGACAGAAGAATAGCAAGCTTACCATGGAACCTGCCGGCGGTTCCAGCAAAAACGTAAAAAGTCTCCAGACCTGTCCCTGCAGTACATCCTTCACACTCAGCTGCAGATAACTATAATACAGCTGAGGCTGTGCAATCTGAAGAATAAAACCTGCCACATTCAATGCAATCACATACATCATCAGATTGCGTATGGCATATTTCCCAAACTTTCGCTCAAGCTTCTGTAACCAGTTCATAACGCTCACATCTTTCTTACATATTATCATTCAGTCATTGCCAAATGATTGTCATTTTCTATCTTCTGGTCCTTCTCTTGTTTATTAACCGAATCAAAACATCTTCTTAATCTTCAGAATCAGAGCAACCAGCAAAGACAAAATCAATGCAAATATGATAATAATCAAAAATCCATTTACATTGTCTGCAAAAGGCATCCCTGCTGTATTCACGTTCATACCGTAAAAACTGGAGACCATGGTCGGAATGGACAGTACAATGGTCACAGAGGCCAGAATCTTCATAACCTGGTTCAGATTATTGGAAATAACCGACGAAAAGGCGTTCATCATACCTTCCAGGATACCGGAATAGATATTCGCCATCTCAATCGCCTGTTTGTTCTCAATAATGACATCTTCCAGAAGTTCCTCATCCGATGGATACTTTTCAAAACGGGGAAGCTTCACCAGCTTTTCCAGCACCACTTCATTGGAACGCAGGGAGGTCTTAAAGTACACCAGTGACTTTTCCAGACCCATGAGTTCAATCAGTTCGTTATTGGTCGTGCTGCCATCACCCAGCTTTTCTTCCATATCATCGCTTTCCTTATCTATCATACGCAGATAATGGATAAACCATGAGGTGTTGCGGTAAAGGATCTGTAAAATAAAACGACTTCTCCAGCCCGTGTTAAAATGCTTTACCCGGCCATCCACAAAAGACTGCAGCACCGGAGTATCCTGCAGACAGACCGTAATAATACGATCTGTTTTTACAATAATACTCATAGGAATGGTAATATACCAGTCCCGCTCATCCCGGGTTTCAATGGTGGGAATATCCACCAGGATCATGGTATAATCGTCTTCCACTTCAATACGTGAACGTTCCTCATCATCCAATGCGGCCTTCAGATCGCTGACAAGAATTCCATTGTCTTCTGCCACATCCAGAATCTCACCGGCAGTGGGATTGGTAAGGGCGATCCAGCTGTTTGCTTTGGCACTGTTTTCTTCCAACAGTATATTATCTACCGATCTGTAATATTTAACCATATCAGCTAAAGCTCCTTCCTTCACTCATTGGCCGGATATGCCTCAGACAGACATAACAGCTGTGTTAAATTATAAATTTTAATTATTTTTTTGTCAACCGATTCCACCACATCCAGAGGTTTTCAGCAAGATGCACTATTGTGTATGGTTCTTCTGAGAATTTATGAGTTTTTCATGTTTTTTCGTTTTTTACCGGGACAATCTGGTGTTTTTGCTGATTGAATTTTCCAATGAAAGGTATTATAATAACGATGCTGTTTTTCAGCCGGATTTTTTCATAAAAAATCGTAACAAAATCAAGTCACCAGGGAGCGATTGCTCCCTTCATCTATTATTTATGGTAACGATTTGGCATTGCATGACCGTGTACCTTTCAGAGCGTGTCCAAATATGTTCCGGGTATTTTCGATCATTACAGATGCCTGCTGAAACGTTACATGATTATATTATCGATATCAGAAGAGGAGGATGCGGCAATCAGCCGTTATTAACATGAGCAAATATTATAGTCTCGGAATCGATATCGGTTCCACAACCGTAAAAGTTGCATTACTGGACTCTGAACAGAATCTTATTTTCTCTGATTATCAGAGACATTATGCAAATATTCAGGAAACCCTGGCTTCTCTTATCCAAAAAGCCCTTGAAATCACCGGCCCGGTGGATATTGCTCCCATGATTACCGGTTCCGGCGGTCTGACATTATCCAAACATCTGGAAGTTCCTTTCGTACAGGAAGTAGTGGCTGTTTCCACTGCGCTGAAAAGCTATGCGCCTCAGACAGACGTGGCCATCGAGCTGGGCGGCGAGGATGCCAAGATTATTTATTATACCAACGGTGTTGACCAGCGTATGAACGGTATCTGTGCCGGCGGTACGGGTTCTTTTATTGACCAGATGGCTTCTCTGCTGCAGACTGATGCAGCCGGACTGAATGAATATGCCAAAAATTACAAGGCAATCTATCCCATCGCAGCCCGCTGCGGTGTATTTGCAAAAACCGATATTCAGCCCCTGATCAACGAAGGTGCCACCAGAGAAGACCTTTCTGCTTCTATTTTCCAGGCAGTGGTTAACCAGACCATCAGCGGTCTGGCCTGCGGGAAACCCATCCGCGGCCACGTGGCATTTTTAGGCGGTCCGCTCCACTTCCTGACAGAGTTAAAAGCGGCATTTATCCGTACGCTGAACCTGAAACCCGACGAAATCATTGCACCGGAACATTCTCATCTTTTCGCTGCCATGGGTGCTGCCATGAGCCAGGAAGGTGAAGTCGTTGTTCCCATGGAAGACCTGTACAAACGTCTCCATGAAGGTATTCAGATGGAATTCGAGATCAAACGTCTGGATCCCTTATTTAAATCTCAGGAAGATTACGATGCATTCCGTGCCCGCCATGCCAAACACACCGTAAAGAAAGGTACTCTGAAAGATTACACAGGTAAATGCTTCCTGGGTATTGATGCCGGCTCCACCACCACCAAAGTGGCTGTAGTAGGCGAAGATGGTACCCTTCTGTACTCTTTTTATGACAACAACAACGGAAGCCCTCTTTCCACCGCCATCCGCGCCATCCATGAGATTACCTCTCAGATGAACGATGAGGCACAGATCGTTTACTCCTGCTCCACCGGTTACGGTGAGGCGCTGTTAAAGGCTGCGCTCATGCTGGATGAAGGAGAAGTAGAAACCGTTGCCCATTATTATGCAGCATCTTTCTTTAATCCAGATGTAGACTGTATTCTGGATATCGGCGGTCAGGATATGAAATGTATCAAGATTAAAGACCAGACCGTTGATAATGTTTTATTAAATGAAGCCTGCTCCTCCGGCTGCGGTTCCTTCATTGAAACCTTTGCAAAATCCCTGAATTACAGTGTTCAGGATTTCGCAAAAGAAGCTCTGTTTGCAGAAAATCCCATTGACCTGGGTACCAGATGTACCGTTTTCATGAATTCCAATGTAAAACAGGCACAGAAGGAAGGCGCTACCGTTGCTGATATTTCCGCAGGTCTGGCTTACTCCGTTATTAAAAACGCATTATATAAGGTAATTAAAATTGCTTCTCCGGAAGATCTGGGTAAATCCATCGTCGTACAGGGCGGTACCTTCTACAACGATGCAGTTCTTCGCAGTTTTGAAAAGATTTCCGACTGTGAAGCCATCCGTCCGGATATTGCCGGCATTATGGGTGCTTTCGGTGCTGCTCTGATTGCAAGAGAACGCTATACCCCCGGTACAGAAACCTCCATGCTTCCCTGCCAGAAGATCCTGACTCTGCAGTACGAAACCAGCATGACCCGCTGCAAAGGCTGCAACAACCACTGTCTTCTGACTGTCAACACCTTTGACGGCGGCCGTCAGTTTATCAGCGGCAACCGCTGCGAACGTGGTCTTGGCCAGGAAGTAAAGAAAAAAGAAACTCCCAACCTGTTTGATTATAAATACAGAAGAATCTTCAATTACAAGCCCCTTGCTCCCAAGGATGCACCCAGAGGCACCGTTGGTATTCCCCGTGTCCTGAATATGTATGAAGATTATCCCTTCTGGGCTGTATTTTTCCGCAAACTGGGCTTCTCTGTGATTTTATCTCCCAAATCCAGCCGCAAGGTTTACGAAATGGGTATTGAATCCATCCCCAGTGAATCCGAATGCTATCCTGCCAAGCTGGCTCATGGCCATATCAGCTGGCTGATCAAGAAAGAACCGGATGTGATCTTCTATCCCAGCATTCCTTACGAAAGAAAAGAAGTATCAGGCGCACAGAACCATTACAACTGTCCCATCGTTACTTCCTACTCTGAAAATATCAAGAACAACGTGGAAGAACTCAGCGATTCCAAGATTCGTTTCCTGAATCCTTTCATGTCTTTCTCCGATGAAAAGACCGTAACGGAACGTCTGACCACCATTTTCCAGAAAGAATTCAATATTCCTGCCAAGGAAGTGGCTGCCGCTGCTCACGCTGGCTGGACCGAACTGCTGGCAGTCCGCGATGACATCCGCCAGAAAGGGGAAGAAATCCTGCGTTACATGGAAAAAACCGGCACACACGGTATCGTACTGGCTGGACGTCCCTATCACTGTGATCCGGAGATCAACCATGGTATTCCCGAACTGATCACCTCCTACGGTGTTTGTGTTCTTACCGAAGACTCCGTATCTCATCTGGGAACCGTAGATCGTCCTACCATCGTTATGGACCAGTGGATGTACCACTCCCGCCTTTACGCAGCCGCTTCCTTTGTAGGCACCAGAAAAGACCTGAATCTGATTCAGTTAAACTCCTTCGGCTGCGGTCTGGATGCCGTTACCACCGATCAGGTTTCCGACATTCTGAAAGCTGCCGGCAAAATTTACACGGTTCTGAAAATTGACGAAGTAAATAACCTGGGTGCGGCTCGTATCCGTATCCGCTCCCTGCTTTCCGCTCTCCGCGTTCGTCAGACTGCCGGAACAGCGAAAAAAGCAATTTCTTCCGCATTAAACCGCGTGGAATTTACCAAGGAGATGAAAAAGGATTACACCATTTTGTGTCCTCAGATGTCTCCCATCCACTTCAGCATGCTGCAGGCTGCACTCAACAGTCTGGGCTACCATGTGGAAGTTCTGGACAGCACCAATAAAGACTCTCTGGATGCAGGTCTGAAATATGTAAACAATGACGCCTGCTATCCTTCCCTGATCGTAGTTGGCCAGATTATGGACAGTCTCCAGTCCGGCAAATACGATCCCAATAAAACAGCCGTTTTCATCACCCAGACCGGCGGCGGCTGCCGTGCATCCAACTACATCGGCTTTATCCGCCGTGCACTGGCAAAAGCCAACATGGAACAGGTACCTGTTATCTCCCTGAGTTTCCAGGGATTTGAAAAGAACTCCGGCTTTAAGATCACACCTACACTGATCATCAAAGCACTGATGGCCGTTGTATTTGGTGATGTCTTCATGCGCTGCCTGTACCGCGTAAGACCTTATGAAGTGAAAAAAGGCTCCGCCAATGCCCTTCACCGTAAATGGGAAAAACGCTGCTGCCGTTTCCTGTCCAAGGACGGTATTCACTATGGCCAGTTCAACAAGATGATCAAAGGAATCATCCACGACTTCGATGAACTGCCCATCCATGAAGACATGGTAAAACCCAGAGTCGGCGTAGTTGGCGAAATTCTGGTTAAATTCCTGCCTGCAGCCAACAACTATCTGGTAGAGCTGCTGGAAAAAGAAGGTGCCGAAGCCGTTGTACCCGATCTGCTGGACTTCTTAATGTACAGCTTCTACAACATGAACTTCAAGGTAGAAAACCTGGGCTTCAAGAAAAAGAGCGCCGTACTTTCCAACATCGGTATTCAGGCTATTGAACAGTTCCGCAAAACAGTCCGCGAAGAACTGGAAAACAGCAAGCGTTTCGAAGCACCTGTACATATTGAACAGCTGGCCGAATACGCCAAGGGCATCGTTTCCCTGGGCAATCAGACCGGCGAAGGCTGGTTCCTGACCGGTGAAATGCTGGAACTGATCCACAACGGCACCCCCAATATCGTCTGCACGCAGCCCTTCGGCTGTCTGCCCAACCACGTAGTAGGTAAAGGTGTTATCAAGGAGCTGCGCCGTCAGTATCCCGATTCCAACATCATCGCCGTGGACTACGACCCCGGTGCCAGCGAAGTAAACCAGCTGAACCGTATTAAGCTGATGCTTTCTACCGCAAAAGAAAATCTGAAGATGTAAATTCTATTATTACTAAAAAAGACACTGATCCTGCAGTTTTTACAGGTCAGTGTCTTTCTCTGTGTTTATAAAAACATGCAACCATTCAGCAGACATTCAGAATTTCCTGCTGAATAGTCACAAAAGTACTTTG
>JBGVFN010000150.1:0-49042 GCA_045121095.1 Lachnospiraceae bacterium
GCAGTCTGCGCACCCCAGTTTTGGCTAAATTTTTCTCAGATTCAGTCAGCGTAGCCCGCTACGCCTCCTTCATTTGAGAGAAATTTATCTCAAAATGGGATGCACATCCTGCATAAAGCCTTTTTCAAACACGCTCTAGTATCCGCTGCGTTTCCGGCTAGCGAGAGCGGGTCCTGGAAGGGTATATCAGTACCGGAACGGAAGCTTTTAAAACAAAGTGGCCAAAAAAACCTGCCCCCCCAAAGGAAAAATAATCCCCTTTGTGAAGCAGGTCCTCAGCCCCTATTTATTCTGAATTGCCGCTGTTCCGCGTTCTCCAGTACGAATTCTCAATACCTCAGTGATCTCAGAAACAAACACCTTACCATCGCCCACAGTACCGGTTTTCAGAACCCGTTCTGCGGTTTCCAGAACTTTTTCATAAGGCACTTCGGAGATCACGGTTTCAATTTTGATCTTGGGAATCAGCTGAACTTCCGTCTTTACTCCGCGGTAGTAGGTCACAATACCCTTCTGAACGCCGCATCCCTGGACATCATATACGGTCATGCCCTCGATGCCGATCTCGTTCAGGGCTTCCTTCAGTTCCTGAAATTTTTCTTTTCGTGTAATAATTTCCACTTTATAAATCTTTCCCATTCCAAATTCCTCCTAAATTCGCAGTGAATCCATGCACTTTTGTTTGTTGAAGGTAGTTTATCGTGTTTCAGAAAGTGTGTCAAGGAAACTTGTGATAAACTGTATCTGACCAATATTTCATTACTGTTCACAGGTATCCTGCTCACCCCTGAATCATGTTCTCTCGCAGCCCGACAGCAAGTGTCTGGCTGCTGTCTGAACAGTAACAATATTTCACCAGTTTTTCACGGGCAGACATGTTTACAGATTTTAAAGGTTCATGTATACTATACTTTGAGTATTTATCTTTAAATATATAGGAAAATGTAACAGTTCAACAGAGGCTGAATAAATTCGAGAATGCTCGGTATCAGCTGAACGATTATATGAAAAACAGGAGGTAGCTCAGGTGAAAAAATTAAATGCTGCATTAACCATTTTGATGCTCAGTGCAGGAGCATTTACAGCCTGTTCCGGCAATTCTGATTCCCTGGCCCGTGCGGAAAAAGAAACACAGGCTCAGTGGGGACTGACTTTTTATGAAAGTGAAGCAGAAACAAAGTCCGGGTCAGAAGTGTCAACCGAAAATGAAACCGAAAAGGAGACCGTGATTACAGAAGCTGCAGAAGGTGTGAACATGCTGGCTGTGGAAGAGATGGAGATTCAGGCAGTTTCCGCAGTTAATGTGCGTTCTGGTCCCGGTGCGGATTTTGATAAAAAAGGTACTTTACAGGTAGACCAGACTGTCATTCTGACAGGTATTTGTGATAATGGATGGGTTCAGGTTCTTATGAACGATGAAACCGGTTATGTGTCTGCACAGTATGTACAGGCTTCTGACGAAAGTAAAAATATGGAAGATATTTTGAAAGAGGCGGAGAGTATCCTTGCTTCCAGCACTGATTCTGAAGATGAGGCAGAAAGTTCTTCTGAGGAAACAGAAAAAGAAACAAAGAAGGAAACAGCGGAAGAAACGAAGAAAGAAACAAAAGAGGAGTCACAGGCAGGAGCGTCCGATGGTGAGGATACTACCGCAGAAAATCTGGCCTGGTCTACCATTGATGTAAATGTTCGGAAAGGTCCTGGTGCCTCCTATGATTCAGTCGGAATCTTAAAGCAGAATCAGAGTGTAAAGGTTCTGGACAGTTCGGACGCATGGTGGTGGAAAGTGGAATTTAACGGACAGGAAGCTTATATTTCTGTTCAGTATCTGACAACAGACAAACCGGAATAAAAAAGGAGCATTTTTATACATAATAAGGAGTGAAATCATGGAATATACGGTACTTGGGAAAACCGGTCTGAAGATTTCCAGACTGGGTTTTGGCGGAATTCCCATCCAGCGTATTGATGCGGAGGGAACTTGTAAATTACTGGATCGTATGCAGGAAGCAGGGGTGAATTTTATTGATACTGCCAGAGCATATACGGTCAGTGAAGAATATCTGGGAAAGGCCTTAAAAGGACGCAGAGATCAGTTTGTGCTGGCGTCCAAAGCCCGTACAGGCTCAAAAGAGCATTTTGCAAAAGAGATTGAAACCAGTTTAAGACTGCTTCAGACCGATTATCTGGACCTGTATCAGTTCCATAACCCTTCTATGGCTGATTTCGAGGCATTATCTGCACCCGGCGGTGCGCTGGAAGCCATGATGGAGGCAAAGGAAGCTGGAAAAGTTCGTCATATCGGTATCACCATGCACTCTCTGGATGTATTTAAAAAGGCTTTGGAGACAGACTGGGTGGAAACGATTATGTTTCCTTATAATATTGTGGAATCTCAGGGTGAAGAACTGATCGCGGCCTGCAAAGAGAAAAATATCGGTTTTATTGACATGAAGCCCATGGCAGGTGGTGCCATAGAAGACCCTCAGCTGGCTCTGCGCTATGTACTATCCAACCCCGCTGTTACTGTGGCAATTCCTGGTATGGCTGAGGAAAAAGAACTGGAACAGAATATTATGGCCAGCAGCAATACAGCGCCTTTGACGGAAGAAGAATTGAAGGCCTGTGAACAGGTACGTGCGCAGCTGGGCAGCGATTTCTGCCGCCGCTGTAATTACTGTGCACCTTGTACTGTAGGAATCAGTATTCCCAATGTCTTCTTATTTGCAGGATATCTGGAGCGGTATGGACTTGCAGATTGGGCAAGAGAGCGTTACGCTACATTGGCAGTAAAAGCCGATGCCTGTATTGAATGCGGTGAATGCGAGCCCAGATGCCCGTACCATTTACCCATCCGTGAAAAAATGAAAAAAGCGGCAGAAGAATTTGCGGAATGAATAAGGAGGACGTCAATGCCTGCTATTTATGCACATTATAGTTTTGGTAAGAAAGTTTACCGGCAGCTGCCGGCTGTTCTGAAAAAAGTAATCAGGGAGTATAAAGAGGAATATATGGCAGGTCTTCAGGGACCGGATTTTCTTTTCTTTTTTAATCCGCTGGTGAAAAATCGTTATACCCAGCTGGGGCATCAGATCCATGAGGAAAATGCGTCCGTATTTTTGGAACGGGCTGTAAAAATCCTGAAAGTAACTGGAATGGATTCTCCGGAAGGAGCTTATATTATGGGTTTTATCTGTCATTTTATGCTGGATTCCTCCTGTCACGGATTTGTGGAACAGATGATTGGGGAAACCGGGGAATCTCATATCGAACAGGAAACGGAATTTGACCGTTACATGATGGAACGGGATGGAAAAGGTGCTCTTCGTTATCCTGTGCATCGTCTTGTGGATGATTCCCAGGAACTGGCGGAAACCATGTCCGTTTTCTACAGAGGTGTTTCTACGTTTACCGTGCGTCTCAGTCAGGAGCGTATGCGCCTGATCAAACGGGTGCTTTTCTGCCCTAACGGTGTGAAACGGAGCCTGATGACCGGTTTGCTGCGGCTGATTTTCGGCAGCGATGGGGAGTATGTATCATTTGTGATGCAGACCCATGCAAATCTGGCATGTGAAGAGGTTTGTCAGGGTCTGGCGGCCAGATTTGACCGGGCGATTCCTGAATGTGTACGGGAGATTCAGGGCTTTGTGGAATCTGTAGAGCAGGGAAAAGCCCTTTCAGGGCGATTCGAAAGAAATTTTAATTAAACGGATAAAAGGATCTATAGATGAATAGCGAAAAGAAAGATCATGAAAAGAAAAATCACGAGAAGAAAGATCGTGAAATAAAAAGCAAAAAGCTGACAAAGCAGGAGCTGAGCTGGGTTTTGTACGATGTGGGAAACTCGGCTTTTACCCTGCTGGTGGCAACGATCCTGCCAATTTATTTTAACAGTCTGGCGGAAAATGCCGGGGTTTCCAGCACGGATTATCTGGCCTGGTGGGGATACGCTGCCTCCATATCCACCCTGCTGGTGGCATTTATTGGACCGGTATTCGGTACATTTTCCGATCAGAAAGGCATGAAGAAACCGGTTTTTATCTGCGCCATGCTGGTGGGTGCGGTAGGATGTGCAGCGCTGACCATTCCCAGTTCCTGGATTGTGTTTCTGGTGGTGTTTATTATCGCCAAAACCGGTTATGCGGCCAGTCTGGTATTTTACGATTCCATGCTGACAGACATTACCACACCGGAGCGGATGGATTCTGTTTCCTCCAAAGGATATGCCTGGGGATATATCGGAAGCTGTATTCCATTTATCATCAGTCTGGTGTTTGTTTTGATGTATGATTCTCTGGGAATCACCATGATGACGGCGATCAGTATTGCCCTGTTTATTAATGCAGGCTGGTGGATCATCATGACCATACCGCTGCTTAAAAATTATCATCAGATTTATTATGTAGAAGCAGCAGAAGGCAATCAGATTGCTGCCACGTTCAGACGTCTGGGCAGCACTTTTAAAGAACTGAAGCAGCATAAAAATATTTTCCTGTTTTTGCTGTCCTTTTTCTTCTATATAGATGGTGTATATACCATTATTGAGATGGCGACGGCTTATGGACAGGCCCTTGGGCTGGATACCACAGGTCTTCTTCTGGCATTGCTGGTAACACAGATTGTGGCATTTCCATTTGCACTGCTGTTTGGAAGACTGGCAGCACAGATTGATAATGCCAAATTGATCCGCGTATGTATTCTGGCGTATTTTGCTATTGCCCTGTTTGCGATCCAGTTGGACAAGCAGTGGGAATTCTGGCTTTTAGCAGTGGCAGTGGGCATGTTCCAGGGGGCAATTCAGGCATTATCCAGATCCTACTTTGCACGGATCATTCCACCGGAAAAATCCGGAGAATTTTTCGGAATTTTTGATATTTGCGGAAAAGGAGCTTCCTTTATGGGAACGGCGCTGATTGCCGTCATTACCCAGATTACGGGTAATGCCAGTGCAGGTGTCGGGGTGCTGAGTATCATGTTTATTATCGGATTTATTTTATTCGGAAAAGCAGCACGTTTGAATGAAACACAGGCCGGAAGCTGAAAAAGGACTTGCATATTTTACACAGGAAGTATAAAATAATTAGCATGGATTTTGACTTTTGTATCATTTATGGTGATGGCTGCGTCAGCAGATATGTCCGTTTAGATATGGTCATGAAATACTCTCAGTAAACAAAGGAGATTATTCTTTCGTTCATTTGAGGGAATCAGAAGAAATATAAAAATACATGGAAAGGATTTGCAGCAGATGAGTGTAGAAAAAGTTAATAAATATAAAGAGAACAAGAAAAATAGAAAAGAAATCCTGGAAAAAGAAAGAAAGAAAAAGAAACTTTATCGCATTGGCGGTTGGGCAGCGGGTATCGTGGTTGTAGGCGGTCTGGTACTTATGCTGGGACTGACAGCTAAGAATTCATATAATGACTATCTGGCTGCTCAGCCGGATTACAGCAGTAACTCTGTGATCATATCTGATATGACAGGTATTCTGGAAACAGAAGAGGCAGAAGGTACTGTGGAAGATGAAACAGCAGAAGGGGAAACAGCAGAAGATGAAACTGCAGAAACATCTGATGAAACAGATGAAACTGCAGAAGAAACAAAAGCAGAGTAAGTTTGCGGACAGTGGGTCGTATACAGCCTGAAATCAGCCGTTTGATTTCAGGCTGTTTTCATCTGGATTTTCAATTTGTACACATAGGACGTCCGTTATGGAAAACATTTAGGGAGAAATTTATGAGAAAGTATGATAATATTACATTGATTGGAATGCCCGGAGCGGGAAAAAGCACCATTGGCGTTGTGCTGGCCAAGCGTCTGGGATACCGTTTTGTTGATACGGACCTGTTGATTCAGGAACAGGAGCATCGTCTGCTGAAGGAAATTATTGCGGAGGATGGCCTGGAAGGGTTTAAACGTATTGAAAATCAGGTAAATACTGATCTGGAGGTGGAACATAGTGTGATTGCGCCTGGCGGCAGTGTGATTTACTGCGAAGAAGCCATGGAGCATCTGAAAAAACTGGGTCTGGTTGTTTATTTGAGAGTGTCCTATGAGGAACTGGCTGCACGTCTGGGTGATCTGGTGGACAGAGGGGTTGCTCTGAAAGAAGGACAGGGACTAAAAGAACTTATGGAAGAACGAGGCGTACAGTATGAAAAGTATGCCGATTATATTATAGATGAAGAAGGGCTCACACCCGGCAGAATGGCAGCAATCCTGGAGGAAAAGCTGAAAAGCTGGACTGCAAAGCAGCGCAGCAGAAAATGTGAGTGTTACAATGATGAAAGCATAAGGATAGAGTGACAAGGAGGTTACAAAGTTATGTATCAGATTAATTTTAATGAACCCTGCAGAGTGTATTTTATGGGAATTGGCGGTATCAGTATGAGTGGTCTGGCAGAGATCCTCATGAAAGAAGGTTTTACGGTGACCGGTTCTGACATGCGTGAATCCGATCTGACCAGACAGCTGGAGGCTGCTGGTGCCCGTATTTATTATAAACAGGCAGCATCCAATATTCATCCGGAAGAGATTGATGTGGTGGTGTATACGGCTGCTATTCATGAAGATCATCCCGAATTGGCAGAAGTAATCCGTCTGGGACTTCCACGTCTGACCAGAGCGGAGCTGCTGGGACAGATTATGAAAAATTATAAGACAGCCATCGCAATTTCCGGTACTCACGGAAAGACCAGTACCACTTCCATGGTTACAGAAGTGATGCTGGAAGCAAAACAGGACCCCACAGTAACCGTTGGCGGTATGCTGGACTGCATCCATGGTAATTTCCATCTGGGAGAATCGGACTGTTTTATTACAGAAGCCTGTGAATATACCAACAGCTTCCTTTCTTTCTACCCGACTGTTGCAGCGGTATTAAATATTGAAGCGGATCATCTTGATTTCTTTAAAGATCTGGATGATATCCGTCACTCTTTCCGTTTATTTATGGAAAAACTGCCTGCAGGCGGTACACTGGTCATTAACAGTGAAATTGACAGCTGGCAGGAACTGACTGCAGATCTGCCCTGTGAAGTGATTACTTTTGGTCTGGAGGGCTCAGGTGCAGATTATACCGCCTGTGGTATTACATATGATGATCAGGCAAAGGCTTCTTTTGATCTGATGCGCAAAACCGCGGAAGGAACGGAGAAGATTGTTACCATTCAGATGAATGTACCTGGTATTCATAATGTGAAAAATGCGCTGGCCTGTGCGGCAATTGCACTGGAAGAAGGAATTGCACCGGAGATCATTGCGTCCGGTCTTGGTAAATTTGGCAACGCTCACAGACGTTTTGAATATAAAGGAACTCTGGGTGGAATTACTATTGTGGATGATTATGCACATCATCCTCAGGAGATCGATGCCACTCTGGCTGCTGCAAAAGAGATGAAAAACAACAAAATCTGGTGTGTATTCCAGTCTCATACCTACACACGTACCAAAGCTCTTCTGGAAGAATTTGCAGTGAGCCTTTCCGCAGCCGATGAAGTATTGCTGGCGCCTATTTATGCAGCCCGAGAAACGGACACACTGGGTATCAGTTCACAGGATATTGCAGACCGTATTGAAAAACTGGGCACCACAGCTCATAGTTTTGATTCCTTTGATGAAATCGAAACATTTATCCTGACCAACTGTCAGGCAGGCGATCTGGTTATTACCATGGGAGCTGGAGATATCCACAAAGTAGGAGAAAATCTGCTGGGTCTGTAGATGGTGCTTCGTGGATAGCCATTCAGCAGGAAATGATGGAGGTCTGCTGAACTGTTACTTTGTGGATAACTTATCCACAAATAATCAGACAATTTGAGGAGATGTATCTATAAAAAATGAGTTGTCTGGGATAATTGGCAGATTTAAGAAGAATTTATCCACATTGTGCACAAATAAACTGTGGATAATAGGTTTACAAGGTGTGTATAATCAGGGGAGAGAATACGTTATGAGTCATTTGAAAGTAATGGGGACAGGAACCGGATATACCCTGATTTCCAATATTTTTATTGATAACTATATGATTACATCAGGCTCCAGCCATTTAAAAACCTATTTGCTGCTGGTGAGACTTCTGACAGATCCGCAGAAAGAGATTTCTGTCAGCGGGATGGCGGATATTCTGGACTGCAGCGAAAGTGATGTACTGCGTTCTCTGCGTCATTGGGAAAAAAAGGGGCTGATGAAACTAAAATATGAATCCGGCAGTAATGTGCTGGAAGAAATTCAGCTTCTGGAGCCGAAAGGAGCGAAAACTCCTGTTTCTGCTGAAGTGGAAAGGGAGATGGTAGTCAGTCAGGCACCGGAAACTGGAGGAAAAGCAGAGGTTAAAATATCAGGAAAAATGGCATCCCAGGCTGATAAAGGAATGGGCTCTGGAACTGGATTAAACGAGAAATCGATGTTATCCGTAAATTCTGCGGAAGAACCGCTTCCTTCCAGACAGGTGAATTTTGCTGCAGTTTCTGCGGACGAGAAATTCAGCCAGCTGATGTTTATTGCCGAACAGTACATAGGCGCACCTTTGTCCAGAGCGGATTGTGAATCTTTTGCCTGGTTGTATGATGGTCTTAAGATGGATACAGCGCTGCTGGAATATCTGGTGGAGTCCTGTGTAACCAATGGTCATCGCAGCGTGCGTTATATGGAAGCCGTTGCGGTGGACTGGCATCGTAAAAAAATCAAAACAGTAGAGCAGGCAAGGATTTATACGCCGCTTCATAATAAAAAATTATATGCAGTAATGAAGGCGCTGGGCCTCAATGGACGCCAGCCGGCCCCTTCAGAGCGGAAAATCATCGACCGGTGGTTTCAGGAATATGAGTTTTCTCTGGATATGGTGGTGGAAGCCTGTAATCGGACCATGGTGTCCATCCATGAACCGAACCTGAATTATGTAGAATCCATTCTTTCCCGGTGGAAAAAAGCGGGTATTTCCCGGCTGGATCAGGTGCAGGGACTGGACGAGCAGTTCCAGAAGGAGAAAGAAGAAAAGGATAACCAGAAAGGAAATGACAGCAATTCTGGTGCAAAAGGAACTTCTGGCAGCGTAAAAAATGGAAATGGCGGTTCTTATAAGAAATATCGTTCGTCCGGCAATAAGCCGGGGGCGCAGTTCCATGATTTTGATCAGAGGACCTATGATTATGATGAACTGTTAAAGCAGATTAATTCTGTAAATTAAACGGTCATACTCTGCTGAACTGTTATTACAAAGGAAGAAAGGGGGCAGCACGATGGCATTAACGAATTCTCAATATGATGAGATTATGCGGGAGTACAATCAGTTGAAGTTCAGACATTCCCGGGAACTGGAAGAACGGGTCCGGGAAATTTATGAAAAAGTACCGGCTATACGGGAATTGGAACACGAAATTACTGCGCTGGCTGCCGGACAGGCACGAAAATTACTGAGTGGTGATGAAAGTTCTCTTCAGGAACTGAAAATTCGTATGGCGGATCTGAAAGAGCAGAAAAAAGTGCTGCTTCTGGCCAATGGATACCGTGAAGATGCACTTTCCATGCAGTATACCTGTCGTCTTTGCCGTGATACCGGTTATGTGGGTCATAAAAAGTGCAGATGTTTCCGGCAAAAGGAGATTGATCTGCTCTATCGGCAGTCCAATCTGCGGGAAATACTGGAAAAAGAAAACTTTGGCACTTTTTCATTTGAATGGTATGATAATACCGCATCAGACAGGCGGTTAAGCCCGCGGGAAAATATGCATCATGTGGCAGCATTCTGTAAAGAAATGGTGGCAGAATTCGCTCATGAAAAGCCCAATCTTCTGCTGACAGGTCCCGCCGGAACGGGAAAGACCTTTCTGACCCACTGCATCGCAAAGGCCCTGCTGGATCAATGCTATTCTGTCATCTATCTGTCTGCTGCAGAGCTGTTTGAGATTTTTTCTTCCCATCAGTTTCAGGATGATCCGGAACCGGAGGAAGAATTAATGTACCATCATATTTATGATTGTGATTTGCTGATCATTGATGATCTGGGTACGGAAGTAGCTAACAATTTTACAATTTCCAGGCTGTTTTCCTGCATTAATGAGCGGGCCCGCAGCAGTCGTCCGGTGGTTATTTCCACCAATCTGACTCTGGCACAGATGAACAGCCGTTATTCTGAGCGGATCAGTTCACGGCTGATCAGCAATTATAAGATACTGGAGCTTTATGGAGAGGATATTCGTATCCGTAAACTGATTGCACATAGGAGAGAATACAATGGATAATATATGGGATAACACATTTAATACAATTCCTGTAGGACGTTTGGGTCTGGTTCCCGTTGAAGGCTGCAGACCTCTTATGGAAAAGGTAGATACGATTCTGGTGGATCGACGTAAAGAAAGGGTAAAAGAGCATGATGACCTTTCTGTCAGTGGATATGGCTGTGATTCTTATATTATTGAAGCACAGACACCCCGTTTTGGCAGCGGTGAAGGAAAAGGTGTGCTGGCCCGTTCTGTTCGCGGCGATGATTTATTTATCATGGTGGATGTATGCAACTACAGCCTGACCTATTCCATGTGCGGAAAGGTAAATCACATGTCACCGGATGATCATTTTTCCAATCTGAAGCGTGTAATCGCAGCAGTTGGCGGAAAAGCAAGACGAATCACCGTAGTGATGCCTTTTTTATATGAAAGCAGACAGCACAGACGTACCACAAGAGAATCCATGGACTGTGCACTGGCACTGCAGGAACTGGCAGCTATGGGCGTAGACAACATTCTGACTTTCGATGCCCATGATCCCCGTATTCAGAATGCTATCCCGCTGAATGGATTTGAAAATATTCAGTGCAGCTATCAGTTTATAAAAGCTTTGTTGAAAGTTGAAAAAGATCTGCAGATTGACAGCGATCATATGATGGTTATCAGCCCCGATGAAGGTGCTATGGGACGAGCTGTTTACTATGCAAACATGCTGGGTCTTGATATGGGTATGTTCTATAAGAGAAGAGATTATATAAAAGTGGTTAATGGACGCAATCCCATTGTTGCCCACGAATTCCTGGGTTCTTCAGTGGAAGGCAAGGATGTTCTGATTATTGACGATATGATTTCTTCCGGTGAAAGTATGCTGGATGTGGCAAAAGAACTGAAACGCCGTAAAGCCAGAAAAGTATTCGTATGTGCTACATTTGGTCTGTTTACCAATGGCATGGCTAAATTTGATGCTTATTATGAAAAGGGACTGATCGATCGGGTACTGACTACCAATCTGATCTATCAGAAAGCAGAATTATTATCCCGTCCTTATTATGTAAATGTTGATATCAGCAAATATCTGGCACTGATCATTGATACACTGAACCATGATATGAGTATTCATGATCTGCTGAATCCTGCCCAGAAGATTCATCGTCTGGTTAGTGAGTATAAAGAAAACCAGAAATAGGTAACAGTTCAGCCTTGGCTGAACTGTCTTGAATAAATTCAGCAAGCATTCATAATTTTCTTCGAAAATTATTCATTTGGCTAAACGCCAAATACGATTTTTTGCCCCCAATACCGTTTACAAGCAAGCTTGACACGGTATTTTGAACAAAAATCATGCTTGGCTGAATAGTTACCCAGAAATAGGTAACATTCCGCCTTATGGCTTTGACATTCAGTAGATTTGATGTTATAATAAAAAATACGCGAGTTTTATCAGGAGGTAAATGAAAATGAGCGAAGAAATCGTAAAAGAAGTTACAGAAGAAACAGAAGTTGTTGCTGCTGAGACAAACTCAGTTTGGGCAGATTTTGAAGAAAAGATGAAAGCAAACACCGTAATCACGGTTGAAGTTGCCGGTGTTGTTAAGAGCGGTGTTGTTGCATATATTGACGGCGTTCGTGGTTTTATTCCTGCATCTCAGCTGGCTGCAGAATATGTAGAAGATCTGGAATCATGGCTGGGTAAAACCGTTGATGTTATGATCATCGAAGCAAAAGAAGAAGAAAAACGTCTGATTCTTTCCGGTAAGAAAGTTGCAAGAAGAGAAGAAAGAAAGAAAAAATTTGAAGCTATTACAGTTGGCAGTGTATTAGAAGGTACTGTAGAATCTCTGCAGCCTTACGGTGCATTTATCGACCTGGGTGACAAGATCAGCGGTCTGGTTCATATTTCACAGATCAGCACAAAGAGAATCAAGACTCCCGAGGACGTTCTGGCTGTTGGCGATAAAGTAACCGTTAAGGTTCTTTCCAACGAAAAGAGAAAAATCAGCCTCAGTATGAGAGCTGTTCTGGAAGACGCTAAAAAGGAAGAAGAAGCAGCTGCTCCTAAGGAAGAAACCTTCCATTACAAAGAAAAAGGCAAAGCTTCTACAAGCCTTGGCGACCTGTTAAAGGATATTCAGCTGTAATTAATCAGCAGGATTGTTTTGTCCTATGGACATTCCAGCTGATTACAGAAGATCCGGTAAAAAGTGTCTGGTTTTAGGGGATCGTTTTTCGGAACTTTCCGAAACGTATACCAGCACACAGCTGTTACCGGATGATTAATAGAACAGGCGGGGGATGGACATGACGATACAGGAAGAGGTTGCTGCTCAGACGGAAGAGTGGAGAAAAGCAGAGCTTTTGTACAAGTCAGCCTTAAAGGAAATCAGTACCAAGATTGATATCCTGAACAGCGAATTTGTGCACTCTCATCGATACAATCCGATTGAACATGTAACACAACGTATTAAGAGACCTGACAGCATAGCCAGAAAACTGAAACGGATCGGATATGAACCGACACTTGAAAACATGGAGAAGTATCTCTGTGATATTGCCGGTATTCGTATTATCTGTTCATTCACATCGGACATCTACCGGATTGCCGGTATGATTGCCCGACAGGATGATGTGGCAGTTTTGAAAATCAAAGATTATCTGAAACATCCGAAGGAAAATGGATACAAAAGTTTCCACATGGTGGTAACCGTGCCCATTTATCTTTCAACCGGTACGGTAAATACCAAAGTGGAGATTCAGATCCGGACAATTGCCATGGATTTCTGGGCAAGTCTTGAACATAAGATTTATTATAAATTTGAAGGCAACGCGCCGGAACATATTTATGATGAATTGAAAAATTGTGCAGACATTATCGACCAGCTCGACAGACGGATGCTTTCTCTGAATGAAGAAGTTCAGCAGCTGAAAGCTACCAGTGCTGTACAGGGGTCTCAAGTTCATTAGTGATTCTGCTTTGGCAGAAGTACAGAAACCATAAAGGACTGTTATGTAAGCTAACACAGTTGGCTGCATATCAGTCCTTTTTTGTTTTTACGCCCTTCGGGCAGTTTTATAAGGTATACTCTTCGAGTATCCTTGTTTTTATGCCCTTCGGGCTATTTTATAAGGTATATTTTTCTGGAATCGACGTATTTTAATTATGATTAACTCAAACTTTCCATGCCAATAAGGTGTGATGAACCTTGAAAAATTAATACTTTAACGCATAAAAAGGCATAAATCACTTGCTGGTGGTATAATTGAGTTGACGAAAACAATTACACGCTAAGAAGATTCAGGCCATGTCAAGTATATCGCAGAATAAAGAAAACGAAAGGTAGATGCAGTATTTGGGAAAGAATAGTAGTTTTTTACAAAAATATTCCAAGTTCATGAAAAAAACTGGTAAATGCCTATCTTGACGAGATTTCTATTTCTTGATACTATTTTGTATAAGAAATATGGGGGAGTAGTTCACATCCCTGGAGCGTATTTAAGATTTGAAGATGTTTCAGTGGGTGCTATGCATTACGTCATCACGTCATCTTTATGTCCGGGATGCATACTGAAAGAAGAACGAGACTTTTATTGCGTTATTTTGATGCGATAAAGGTCTTTTTTTGTGCGGTTTTATGAAAATTGACTTCTGACCTTTGCATCATGGAAATTAATCAAGAAGGGAAACAGTGTGCGATGAAAAGATGGAAGTGCTGTCAAAAACAGAAGTGGTTTATTTCGGTAATTATGTTGATCTGTATGTTCTGTATGCCATTTTTGCATCAGGAAACTTGGAAGGAGACAGTTCCGTTATCTTCATCTCAGCCGTTTTCTTCACAGCTGACGGGAAGTTGTATTGCTATTTCTGAAGAAAAATCCGGAGTTATTTTGCAGCATTATCTGTCATCAGAGAAAATCTTTGGAGGTACAACAGGTATTTCCGGAATCTCCGGAATGATTTTAACCCGTATCAAAAAGCTGGACGGTGTACGAAACATACGGTCTGGCAGGGCTGGAACATTTATTAGAAATTGGGGTTTTTTAGGAACATCGGCATTTGAACAGGGATTGTTCTGTCTACTGTGTTTTATGCTGCTGCAATTATATGGCAGGTGGCTGCAAAAATTATGGTGTATTATCCGTTATATACATGAAATGGATGGGAAAAAACACAAATCTTTTTTTGAAATTGATGCTTTTTAACTCAAACTTCCCATACTAATAAGGTGCGAACTTACTTTTTGATGTGTGAAGTTTGAGTGATTAATTTTAAAATATGTAAGAGTTCAGCAAATGCTGACGTTTTGGAATTTATTATACTTTATTATAGTTTGGAGGTAATCTTATGACCCCGTTTTATCAAATGACCCCACAGGAACTGCAGCAGCATTTTGGAACCTCAGAAAATGGTCTGTCCCGGGAAGCGGCAAAGCAGCTTCTGAAAGAAAAAGGCGAAAATGTTTTAAAAGAAGGGAAACAGAAAAGTGTTCTGCAGGTTTTTGCAGAGCAGTTTCGGGATCTGCTGGTGCTGATTCTGGTGGCAGCGGCGGTAATTTCCATGTTTTCTGGTAATATGGAAAGTACTCTGGTTATTTTTGTGGTAATTATACTGAATGCTGTATTAGGGACGCTGCAGTATGTGAAAGCCAGAAAGTCCCTGGATTCTTTAAAAGCGCTGGCTTCGCCCCATGCCAGAGTAATACGGGATGGAGAAAAAATGGAAATTTTATCAAAGGAAGTTGTTCCGGGAGATCTTTTGCTGCTGGAAGCGGGGGATATGGCGGCGGCAGATGGCCGGATTCTGGAAAGTTTTTCCCTGCAGGTAAATGAAAGTTCTTTGACGGGGGAGTCGGCTAATGTTGACAAATCGGATAAAGTAATTATGGAGGAAGTATCTCTTGGGGACAGAACCAATATGGTATTTTCAGGGAGTCTGGTAACGTATGGAAGGGCTGTTGTTCTTGTAACGGCTACAGGAATGGAAACAGAAATGGGGCGGATCGCGGACCTGATGAATACTGCTCAGGAGAAACGGACGCCGCTGCAGATCAGTCTGGATCATTTCAGCAAAAAACTGGCAATGGTGATTCTGGTGGTTTGTGGAATTGTATTTCTGTTAAGTATTTACCGGAAAATGCCGCTTCTGGATTCTCTGATGTTTGCAGTTGCCCTGGCTGTTGCTGCGATTCCGGAGGCACTGAGCTCCATTGTGACCATTGTGCAGGCTATGGGAACCCGGAAAATGGCGGCGGAACATGCGATTATAAAAGAATTAAAGGCAGTGGAAAGTTTGGGCTGTGTTTCTGTAATCTGTTCTGATAAGACAGGAACACTTACTCAGAATAAAATGACCGTACAGCATGTTTATCTGGATGGAAAAACCATATGCCCTGAGGATATAGATCTGAAAGAACCACTTCACCGCTATTTATTATATAATGCCATACTCAATAATGATTCCACCATCTCCCAGGGGCGTGGAATCGGTGATCCCACAGAATTTTGTTTGTTGGAAATGGCGCGGAAAGCAGGTCTGGACCGGGCAGGAATTTCAGAGCAGGATATTCGGGAAATGATGCACAGAATGGGGGAAATTCCATTTGATTCTGAACGAAAACGGATGAGTACCAAATACCAGCTCCATGGAATTCCTACTGTTCTTACCAAAGGAGCAGTGGATGTTTTGCTGGAACGTACCGTTTCCATTATGGAAAGTGGGAAAGCAGGCGTTACCACGGAGGCTGGCGAAGCAGGAGCAGAATTCCACGAAACCGATGAAACTGGTGAAAACGGTAAAAGCGGCTCCGCGACCGGGGGAAAGAATGCCAGAGTGTGCCCCAGAGTGCGTCCCATGACAGAGGCTGATAAAGTGGCAATTTTAAAGAAAAATCAGGAGTTTTCGGAGAACGGTCTCAGGGTGCTGGCGTTTGTTTATAAAGAAGTGGATGAATCCGAGGCTTTATCCACAGAAAATGAACAGGGTTATACGTTTATCGGTCTGGTCTCCATGATGGACCCGCCGCGGGAGGAATCTAAGGCTGCTGTTGCTGATGCACGAAAAGCCGGCATTAAAACTGTTATGATTACAGGAGACCACAAAATTACAGCGGCTGCCATTGCCCGGAAAATTGGAATTCTGGAAGAGGGGGCAGGTGATCTGGCAATAACAGGTGCAGAGCTGGATGCCATGAATGAGAAAGAGTTGGATCAAAAACTGGAGAATATTTCCGTTTATGCCAGAGTATCACCGGAGAATAAAATCCGTATTGTGGAGGCCTGGCAGCGAAAAGGCCGGATTACTGCCATGACGGGAGACGGCGTCAACGATGCGCCTGCTTTAAAAAAGGCAGATATTGGCGTGGCCATGGGAATTACCGGTACGGAGGTATCCAAAGATGCGGCCGCCATGATTTTAACAGATGATAATTTTGCTACGATTATAAAAGCAGTTCTGAATGGCAGAAATGTATATCGAAACATTAAAAATGCCATTCAATTTCTATTATCAGGAAATATGGCAGGGATTCTGGTGGTCTTGTACTGTTCGCTGATGGCACTGCCCACGCCTTTTGCTCCGGTACAGTTATTGTTTATGAATCTGGTAACGGATTCGCTGCCGGCTCTTGCCATTGGAATGGAGCCTTCTGACCGCAGATTGCTGGAATTAAAGCCCAGAGATCCCAGGACGGGAATTCTTACACGGGAATTTATGAGAAAATTGCTGCTTCAGGGCGGACTGATTGCCATAGCTGCTCTCATTGCATTTTATACCGGATTAAAAAACAGCAGTCAGACCGCCTGCACCATGGCTTTTGCCGTGCTTACTCTGGCCAGACTGTTTCATGGATTCAACTGCCGCAGTGAACAGCCGATCCTGAAGATCGGTTTTTGGAGCAATCCGTTCAGTATCGGTGCCTTTCTGGCAGGTGTGCTTTTATTAAATGCAGTATTGTTTATCCCTCTGCTGCAGAGATTGTTTTCTGTGAGTATGCTGAGAATCTGGCAGATTTTATGGATTTATATTCTGGCCATTTTTCCGACTCTGGTGATACAGGGTGTGCGGATGGTAAATACAGAAGTCTATCAACATGTAAGAAGGAAATAAATGTGAGAAAAATGTAAAAAAATAGCTCATAAAATAAGATATCCACAAAATGATGTGAAAAAGTGCATATAAGTGGTGGATAAGTCAAGAAAATACGTGGAAAAGTGGCGGCAAATATGTGGAAAAATAAATGGATTTTGTGGAAAGTAATTTTTTGTACACTGTTTAAAGTGTGGATAATAGAAATTTCCATCCAAAAGTCTATAAAAAATGCTTTTTGCAAAATCTGCCGGAATATGGACTTTTTTTGCTGTGCATACTATAATAGGGAGAAATGTAACGGTTCATTCATAAAATGTTGGAATGCTGTAAATGGATAAAATTTCAGGTGGGAAAGTATGTACAATAATAAGAAAAAGACCATTTATTTACTGATGAATCTGATGAATGCCCTGTGTGTGGCAATCAGCTGTCGGGTTTCCATTGAACTGATAGACCAGCTTGGTCTGCTGCGTCCCTGGGCAAAACGAAATATTGTGGGATACTATGTGCTGGTAGCAATTTCTTATTTTATTACATTTGTTTATCTGCACCCTTATGAGGAGATTTTTAAGAAACGGTTCTGGAAGAACAGTTTTCTGATTTTTCGGCAGAATCTTCTTTTTGCGGTGGTAATGTCTGTTTTGATGATGGTTACTCGTAACTCCATGATGGAATCCAGATATGTTTATTTTACCTTTATTATTATTAATATCCTGCTGATGGAAGTTTGTACGGTATTGTTCAAGCGTTATGTGGTGGGATATTACAGCCGCAGAAAACATGCGGTGCAGGTGGGGATAGCCACAACCGCTGCCCGGGCAGAAGAGGCAATTAAAGAAATTCGAAGCGACTGGGATCGGAAGATTTTTGGGATTTGTATTCTGGATCAGAATATGAAAGGCAAACGTATTGGTGGAATTGAGGTAAAAGCCAATAGGGAAGATTTTGAAGCCTGGGTCCGTGCGGAAGCGCTGGACGAAGTGGTACTTTATGTAGAACACTACAATGCCATGAATCGGATCAACGTAAAACAACTGGTGGAAATGCTGGAAAATATGGGTGTTACTGTACATCTGAATTTACTGTCGCTGGAGGATTTTGCCGATTATAAGAAGCAGATTACCTATTTCAGCGGTCATCCCATGCTGACCGTTTCTCAGAATATACAGGATTATCGGATGCTGTTCGTAAAACGTCTGATTGATATTCTGGGAGGTCTGGTAGGCTGCATGCTTTCGGTACCCATTATTGCAGTTACTGCCATTCCATTATTAATGGAGTCCCCCGGAGGTCTTATTTTTAAGCAGAAAAGAGTAGGATTGAATGGTCGTTTCTTTTATATTTATAAACTTCGTTCCATGTATGCGGATGCGGAAGAGCGGCTGAAGGATCTGCAGACCCAGAATACCATGAAGGGGAATATGTTTAAGATGGATGATGATCCGCGCATTACAAAGGTTGGGAAATTTATCCGCAAATACAGTATTGATGAGTTACCTCAGTTTTTTAATGTATTGAAAGGTGATATGAGTCTGGTGGGAACCAGGCCGCCTACAGTGGGAGAATTTAAAGAATATGAGGATCATCATAAGAGACGTTTGAGCATGAAACCGGGCATTACTGGTATGTGGCAGGTCAGTGGCAGAAGCAGAATCAAAGATTTTGAGGAAATTGTCCGACTGGATCTTCAATATATTGATAATTGGTCCTTGTGGCTGGATTTTAAGATTCTCTGTAAAACGGTTCTGGTGGTGTTAGGAAAGCAGGGAGCACAGTAATTAGGTACAATGATTGGCTGCAGTGATTAGATACAGCGATTAGATACAGGAATCAGTAAGGAGTAATGTGGAGTATGCATTATGAGAAAATCGAACCTGCAATTTTTCTGGAACGTCCCAATCGTTTTGTTGCCTGGGTGGAGACTCGTACGGGAAGAGAAATCTGTCATGTAAAGAATACAGGAAGGTGTCGGGAACTGTTGATTCCGGGAACTGAGATTTATGTGCAGCGAAATGAAAATCCGTCAAGAAAGACTCCATTGGATCTGATAACGGTCCGTAAGGGAAACCGCTTGATTAATATGGATTCGCAGGTACCTAATCGGGTAGCTGCTCAGTGGGTTATGGAAAGTGGATTTGTATCAGAACAGGCTGTTGTGAAAATGGAGAAAACCTTTGGGAATTCCAGATTTGATCTGTACATAGAAGACGGAGAACGGAAAATATTTATGGAAGTAAAAGGAGTCACCCTGGAAGATAATGGGGTGGTTCGTTTTCCAGATGCACCTACAGAGCGTGGGGTCAAACATTTGAAGGAACTGATGACTGCCCGGGCAGAAGGTTACGAAGCAGCCGTTTTATTTGTTATTCAGATGGAACAGGTTCAGTATTTAGAGCCCAATGACCAGACCCATGCGGCTTTTGGACAGGCATTAAGGCAGGCTGCAGAAGCAGGTGTGCAGGTTCTGGCCATTGATTGCCGGATTAAACCGGATGAAATTGTGCCGGGGAAACCGGTGAAAGTTCGCTTGTAATACAGTTGTACTGGTGAAAGCCGGTGAAAATTTGCTTGCGATGCAGTTGTGCTGGTGAAAACAGGCTTGTGATACAGTTGCTCTAGAGCGTGTTTGATGTAAAACAGATTTTAAAAAAGTTATAACAGCTTAACAATGGTTAGCTGTTACAGAAACTTTTTATGATAAAAGAAAAGGGATAATATGATGAGAAAAGATTTAAGGAGTTATGCGGTGATTGATCTGGATGCGATTGCAGACAACATCAGAGCCGTAAAATCATGTGTTGCACCCGAAGTAAAGGTAATGGCAGTTATTAAAACGGATGGATATGGACATGGAGCTGTAGAAATCGGCAGATATTTAAAAGATGAGGTGGATTATTACGCGGTAGCCACCGTGGAAGAAGCGGTTCAACTGCGTAAGGCGGGATTGACTCTTCCTGTTTTAATTCTTGGATATACCATGAAAGCACAGTATTCCAAGCTGATACAGTATGGAATTGAACAGACTATTTATAATCTGGAGGATGCAAAACTTTTGGGTGAAATTGCAGTTTCCATGGGAAAACAGGCTGAAATTCATATTGCACTGGATACGGGAATGGGACGAATTGGCTTTGTACCGGATGCGGAGAGTGCAGATATTGTGAAAGAAATCAGTCTTCTGCCGGGAATCATTATCAAAGGCATGTTTACGCATTTTTCCACAGCAGATGAAACCGATAAAACATACAGCTATATGCAGATGCAGCGTTATGATGCATTTGTAAAACTTCTGGAAGAACGTGGAGTAGAAATTCCTGTGAAACATATCTGCAACAGTGCCGGAATTATGGAATTTGATCATCATCGTTTCCAGATGGTGCGCTCCGGCATTGTGACTTACGGTCTGTATCCTTCCGATGAGGTTGTAAAAGAAAATCTGCCGTTAAAACCTGCATTGGAGTGGAAAGCCCATGTGGTTCATGTGAAAACAGCAGGTCCTGGACTTGGGGTCAGCTATGGAAAGACTTTTGTGACTTCTGCCGAGGAAACCAGAATTGCTACGATTAGTGTGGGATATGGAGACGGTTATCCCAGAGCTTTATCCAATAAAGGACGAGTTCTGATTCATGGAAAATCGGTTCCGATCATTGGTCGTGTATGTATGGATCAGTTTATGGTGGATGTGACCGGTATGGATGATGTACAGGTGGAAGATGAAGTAACCCTGATTGGCCGTGATGGAGAAGAATTTATCTCAGTGGAGGAAGCTGCTGCGCTGGCGGGTACCTTTAATTATGAATTTGTTTGTGATATCGGAAAACGAATTCCCCGGGTTTATAAAGGGATACACTTGTACCCGGATGATACAGAGCAGGAATAAAAAAGAAGATTTACAGGAGAAGTTTCATTGGGAGAGCAGAAAAAACAGGTTGTTTTTGCCATATCCGGTTATAAAAACAGTGGAAAGACTACTTTGACAGTAAAATTGGTAGAGCGTCTTACACAAATGGGCTATCGTGTAGCCACGATTAAACATGACGGACATGATTTTGAACCGGATGTACCGGGAACGGACAGTTACAGGCATCGAAAGGCCGGTGCATATGGTAGTGCAGTTTTTTCCGGGAATCGCTGGATGGTAACAAAAGAACAGCCGGCAGATTCAAAACAGCGAAAAATAGATGAACAGGATTTGATACAGATGTTTCCGGAGGCAGATATTATTTTGCTGGAAGGATTTAAACAGAGCAGCTGGCCGAAGTATTTTTGTCGATATCCGGAAGAAATACCGGATGAAGAAGCATCGCTGGCCCAAATTTTGGAATGTCTGTTTCGTGAAAAGTGATACTTACATCAGCAGTGTAGTCGCTTGATATATTGGCCTGAAAAATATTTACATATTTTGAAAATTATGTTATGCCTTTTAGGAAAAAACACATAAAATTACTACGTTGGAAAGAATTCTGAAAATGGAAAAAGTTTGTAATAATTTTCTTTTTGAATCGTTCTTTACCAATAAGATAAAGCCGCATAAGACAGTTAACAGGCAGAATTTTTCTTGCCTGTTAATTATTGTACAGGAGAGAGTACTTTTAGGAAGAATCATTTCAGTGAAAGGAAGGACTCTGTACATGCAAGGCTGTTCTTGGAGTGTATCTGAAAAAATTACTCAAAATGGAACACACATCCTGCATAAAACATTTTTTGGATATGCAAAGAAAAGAGAAATCCTGAAATTATGCGTCCAGATGGCAATGTAAATAGAATTATGAAAAAGAAAGGAAAAGTTATGAATGCAGAGAATCGAAAACGAAGAGTAGTATCCCGCCTTGCTGCAATGATCCTGGCGATGGCAGTGATTGTGACCTGTTTCCCGGGATTTTCCACTGCATCTTCTGCGGCATCAGCCAGTGGAACAGTAGCAACAGGTGGCGGGAACCTGAATGTAAGATCTGGTCCTTCCATGGATTATGGTGTTATTTCCTGGCTGAAGGATGGAACCAAAGTAACGGTAAAGAGCAAAACAGGAAACTGGTATAAGATTGAATATGTTTCCGGCAAGACGGGTTATGTATATAAAACTTATTTAACGGTTTCCGGAAGTGTTTCTTCTGAAGCTGCTCCTTCCGGAAGTGTTTCTTCAAGTACTTCTTCTACAGGTACAAGTTATCCGGTAACGGCTAAAGTTACAAATGGAGGGGTTTCTTTAAAGCTTCGTCAAAGTGCAACAACAGCTTCTGCGATTTTGGCTCAGATTCCAAGAGGCGGCAGTATAAAGATTACCGGTCAGTATAATTCAAACTGGTATAAAGCATATTATGATGGAAAGAGTGGCTATGTATATGCTTCTTATATTATTATGCCCGGTGGATCTGGTAATACCTCTTCCAGTAATACTTCTTCTGGATCTTCTGCAAGTTCTTCTGCAGGATCTTCCAGCAGCTCCGGCAGTTCTTCCAGTAATAAAACCACATCTTCCAAATACAAATATGCCAAGATTGATCTGGACGTTCCCATGTACTCTCAGACAGATGCCCGCTGGGCAAATCTGAGACTGGGTAATACCCTGTATACCATTCGCCAGTGTGGATGTGTCGTTTGCGGTCTGGCACAGATTGAGTCCTATCGGAAGGGACAGCAGATTACACCGACTAAGATGCTAAAAACACTTTCTTTTGACAGCAATGGATGTGTTTACTGGCCGGCAGGAAGCAAAGCTTACTGGTCTTCTGATTATGAAGTTCAGATTTATAAACAGCTGTCTAATAATAATCCGGTTCTGGTAGGTGCGTTTACTCCGTCCGGCAAACAGCACTGGGTAGTAGCGACTGGTTATAATACCAACTCCAATACCCTGTCTATTTCCAATATTACGATTAACGATTGCTCGGGTCGTTACAGTACATTAGGAGAATTTCTGTCTCAGTACAGCAGATTTTATAAGATTGTTTACATGGAATAATGATAAAAAAGGTAACAGTGCAGCGGCAGCGTAACTGTTACCTTTTAGTATTGTGTGCGAAGGCACAAGGCAGGCGGAAATGCCTGCATTTCCATTTGCAGCCGCACGCGAACGATGATTCAGGGGATGTGTCTATTTCCTGGTGCGCGTTCTGGAACTGGGAATGGGAGTTCCATCGATGGAAGCTCTCAGTTTCTTCAGAGCACGGATCTGAATCTGGCGAACTGCTTCTTTGGTTACATAAAGTTGGTCGGCCACCTGATCCAGTGTCCAGATTTCCGTACCGCCAAGTCCGAAACGACGGGCGATTACCAGTTTTTCACGGGCGTCCAGCGTATTAAGGGCTTCAAACAGGGCTTCGTGTTCGATCAGCTGGTTAATGGTGGCTATGCGGGGTTCTGCACCCGGCGCAGAGCTGTTGTCAGAAGATGAGATCATATCTCCCAGAGACTTTCCATCGCCTTCGTCATTGCTGATGGTGGTATCAATGGAGATTGCTGGTTTTGACCAGTCCTTCAGATTGCGGACTTTTTTCACGCTGATATTCAGATAAGCGGCACAATCTTCATCAGAAAGCTCTGTTCCATGATCACGCTTGTAATTATTGATGTAAACATGCAGTTTGTCGATCAGATCCGAAGTTTCCAGAGGAATCCGGATGGTACGACTCTGGTTGGCGATAGCCCGGTGAACTGCCTGTTTGATCCAGGGAACCACGTAAGTACTTAACTCAGTATTGTATTCCGGTTTAAATAAATCGATACCGTGAATCAGGGATTCGTTGCCGGCCATGACCAGATCCATAAAATCCATGCCTTTGCGGTTGGTATATTTGACCACATAAACAACCAGTCTCAGATTGCAGTTGATCAATTCCTCTCTTGCGGCGGGATCGAAATCCTTACGTGACACAAGATAGCGGGTTCGCTCCCTGTCCAGGCGGGGGTATCTGCCGATCTCTTTTAAATACTGCTGTAGGTTATCACCTAATTCTTCCATAGATTTCTCCTCCGTTACGATGTTTTAGCCGTTTTGGCAGCAGTTCAGAGTTTCTGTTCCGGCATCATTCCGGCATGATTGGCTGCTGAATTGCTGATTACTGAACTGCCGTCTGCAATCTGTTTGAAAACAGTCCATTTATAGTATAGCGTTAAATGAGAAAAAATCCAATACGTTTTTTCAATACGTTTTTCAATCACACAACTCTTTTCTTTTGTGGATTATAATGATATAATGTCGGCAAAGAACGAGGTGTCAAATATGAAGATAAAAGATAAATTATTAAAGAGCTGGAGGGGTGGTACTTTTCACCTGATCGTACTTGTTCTGTTATTTCTGATCATGGGTATCAGTGTGTGGGCAGTAAGTATTCGGGCTGGTATCATTATTCTGGCTTTTACCCTGCTGATGGGAGGAGTGCTGTTATGGCTGTATCTGTACCACAGAGGAGAGATTAAACGTCTGCTGATGACAGGAGTGCTGGATCATTCCCAGATGCAGTATCAACTTATGCGGGAATTGCCTTTCCCCTATGTTCTGGTGGATGAAAAAGGCCGCATTTTCTGGGCAAATGAAGCGTTTCAGAAAATCTGCCCCATAGAACCGGCCAGCTTTCGCAATATTCATTCTCTGTTTCCGGAACTGAAAAAACTGGATTTAGTCCATATGAAGGAAACAGAATATCATATTCGTTGGGGGGAACAATATTTCCGGGTTTCCTTTTGTGAAATTCCTACGCCGGCAGGACTGGAAGAAAGTGAAGATGAAGACAGCCTGTTATTTACCATGTGTATGGTGGATGAGACAGAAATTACCCGTATGGATCAGGAAATCCGTGAGCAGCGTATGGTTGTGGGAACAGCCTATCTGGATAACTACGAAGAAATTGTAGGACAGATAGAAGAAGTCCGCATGGCGTTGATCATTGCACATATTGACCGTAAGGTTACCAAATACTTCTCCCAGATGGGTGGTATTGTAAAAAAGATTGAAAGAGATAAATATTTCCTGGTACTTCCGCAGAAAAATGTGGAAAACATGAAAGAGGATAAGTTTTATATCCTGGATGAAATCAGAGATATTAAGATTGGTAATGACCAGCATATTACCATGAGTATCGGTCTTGGTATGGGAGAAGGAAATTACGAAACAAGATATGAATACAGTCGGACCGCAGTTGAAATGGCATTAGGCCGCGGCGGTGATCAGGTTGCTATCAAATCAGGCGATGATATCGAATATATCGGCGGCAGCGCCCAGACCGTTTCCAGAACGACCCGTGTAAAAGCCCGTGTAAAGGCACATGCTTTAAAAGAATTGCTTATGAATAACGATAACGTGCTGATTATGGGCCACAAGATTCCGGATCTGGATGCCATCGGATCTGCGGCAGGTGTGTATCGGATTGCAGTTTCCCAGGGTAAACGGGCTCATATTGTTCTGAATGAGGTCAGCTCCTCCATTCGTCCTGTTGTGGAGCGTCTGAATGCTGCATCAGGAACCGGTGACAGTATATTTATTAACAGTGAAGCGGCAGAAGAAATGATGTCGGACAATACGCTGCTGATTATTGTAGATACCAACCGGGGAAGCTACACGGAGTGCCCCGAGCTTCTGGAGATGACCTCCAGTGTCGTAGTCATTGATCATCACAGACGATTAAATGACAGTATCCGACATGCGGTGCTGGATTACGTAGAGCCCTATGCATCCTCTGCCTGCGAGATGGTTGTGGAAATTCTCCAGTATATTGGTGATAATATTAAGATGAAGGTAGACGAGGCCGATGCCATGTATGCAGGTATTGTCATGGATACCAACAATTTTATTAATAAGACAGGTGTACGTACCTTTGAAGCGGCTGCATATCTGCGCCGCGGCGGTGCAGATACCGTGAGAGTTCGTAAGCTTTTCCGGGAAAATATGGAAGAATACAAGGCGAGAGCAGAGGCAGTAAGCCGCTCTGAGATTTATCTGGATAAATTTGCCCTTAGTATCTGTCCGGCTGAAGGCCTGGAAAGTCCTACCATTGCTGGTGCTCAGGCAGCCAATGAACTGCTGGATATCAAAGGTGTGGAGGCATCAATCGTGCTGACAGCCTATAATGATAAAATTTATATCAGTGCCCGCTCCATTGACAGTGTCAATGTCCAGATCATTATGGAACGTCTGGGAGGCGGGGGACATGGAACTATGGCCGGTGCCCAGATGACTGGGTGCAGTGTGGAACAAGCCCTGGAATATGTCAAAGTAACATTAAATGATATGACGGAAGAAGGAGTAATTTAAATGAAAGTAATATTATTACAGGATGTAAAATCTCTTGGTAAAAAAGGTGATATGGTCAATGTAAACGATGGATATGCAAGAAACTATATCCTTCCCAAAAAACTGGGTATAGAAGCCAACAACGCCAACATGAACAATCTGAAACTGCAGAAACAGAAAGAAGACAGACAGGCAGCTCAGGAACTGGCAGATGCAAAAGCACTGGCAGAACAGCTGAAAGAGGTTGTCATTGAACTGCAGGTAAAAACAGGTGAAGGCGGTAAGGTGTTTGGTTCCGTTTCTGCAAAGGAAATTGTAGCAGCTGCCAAGACACAGAAAAATATGATCATTGACAAAAAGAAACTGATGATTGATGAACCTTTAAGAACCTGTGGTATGCACATCATCAAAATCAGACTGCATAAGGACGTAGTTGGCGAGTTTAAGGTGCATGTATCTGAAAAATAGAGTAGAAGACATGATAACATTTGGCAGAGGACGAATTAGAGCAACGGGATAGCGTAATTTTACTTGGGAATGTAGGTAGTGAAGGCTCCATTACAGACCTGTATTACACGGAGACACGCTCTCGCTCTGCCCAAACGTAGCGGACACTAAACTCGCGTCTTTCTTAACAGAAAGCCGCTCGTTAAGTGCCGACGTTTGACCAAAGGTCTCCTTAGCAATGCAGGTCTGTAATTCCGCCGTTGACGTTTTTTATAAAGATCCAGGCAGTGCTCAGATAAAATTACGCTATAGTTGTTATAAGAATTAGAAATTTCGATAGAATGGAAGAAGTGCTACAATGGATGAAGAGGTAATCAAGCGGATTCCGCCTAATAGTGCGGAGGCTGAGCGTTCTGTGATTGCGGCCATGCTTATGGATCGGGATGCAGTTATTTCAGCGTCGGAAATATTGACGGGGGATGATTTTTACAACCGTCAGTATGGAATCGTATTTGAATGCATGGTGGAACTGGTGAATCAGGGAGAGCCGGTAGATATGGTTACTGTGCAGAACCGGTTGAAGGAGAAAGATGTTTCTCCGGAGACTGCCAGTCTGGAATTTGTTCGAAATCTCATGCTGGAATATATCACTTCTGCCAACGTGAAGCAGTATGCCCGTATCGTTTACGAAAAGGCGCTGCTTCGAAAAATGATTAAAATTAATGATAATATCAATGGTCTTTGTTATCAGGGGAAAGAAAGTGCCGATGCAATCCTGGAGGAAACGGAGCGTTCCGTATTTGAACTGCTGAAAACCAGAAATTCGGGAGATTTTGTGCCGATCCGTCAGGTGGTGCTTAATGCACTGGATAAGATTGAAATTGCTTCCAGAAATCGGGATGCAGTTACTGGTATTCCCATGGGATTTACGGATCTGGATTATCAGACCTCCGGGCTTCAGCCTTCGGATCTGGTATTGATTGCAGCCCGTCCTTCCATGGGTAAAACAGCATTTACCTTGAATATTGCGCATAATGTAACCATACGGCAGGGGAAATGCTGCGCCATATTCAGTTTGGAAATGTCAAAAGAGCAGCTGGTTAATCGTATGCTGGCCATGGATGCGAATGTGGATTCCCAGAATATGCGTAATGGTAAGCTGACAGAATCTGATTGGGAAAAACTGGTGGAAAGTGCAGGCAATATTGGTACTTCCAAGCTGATTATTGATGATACGCCTGGTATTTCCATCAGCGAACTGCGAAGCAAATGCCGGAAATTTAAGCTGGAATTTGATCTGAAGCTGGTTATGATCGACTATTTGCAGCTGATGTCCGGTACCGGCCGCAGCGGAGATAATCGCCAGCAGGAAATTTCCGAAATTTCCCGTTCCTTAAAGGCACTTGCCCGTGAAATTGATTGTCCGGTTATTGCTTTGTCTCAGTTGAGCCGTGCCTGTGAAACCAGAAATGATCACCGTCCCATGCTTTCTGACCTGCGTGAATCCGGTGCCATTGAGCAGGATGCCGACGTGGTAATGTTTTTGTACCGTGATGATTATTATAATAAAGATTCCGATGACAAAAATGTGGCAGAAGTTATTATTGCCAAGCAGCGAAACGGCCCCACAGGAACCGTTAAGCTGGCCTGGTTACCAGAATATACAAAATTTGCTAATTTAGCCAGATAAATTTTTGAGGAAGCCTCAGAGTCTGATAAAACAACCGCATATTTATGTTATACTCAAATCAAGGCAGTTCAGCATGAATGTCGTGCTGCAGTTGATCGGAATACAACTGTGGCATGTTCCGGAGCTGAACTGTTATGACTGTAACTGTTCTTTGGAGTGTGTTTGAATGATTTTACAGAACAGTTCATTAGGATTTTCGAAAGGGGACAGAGATGAGCGGATATCACTATCAGATTTCTGAGGCTTCCCGTCTTTTGGCGGTGGAGGCTCACGTGCTTCGTTACTGGGAAGAAGAACTCGGTATGATCATTCCAAGAAATGAAATGGGACACCGTTACTATACAGAAGATCACCTTAGAATTTTCAGTCAGATAAAAGATATGAAGGAAAGAGGTTACCAGCTTCGTGCCATTCGGGCAATCTTATCTGGGGAAGAACCACCGGAGCCGGTTATTACTGAAATTCCGTTGAAAAAAGAAGATCGAAATGAAATACGTGGAGAGCATCTGGATGCGCCGGGACAGGCTACGGTAAATATGCCAGCCTCAGAACCTGTTCAGATTCCCAGGACGAAAAATCTGCCTCCGGCGGAAATGCCGGCACCTTCTAAGGAGCCATTTTTCCCGGATAAAACGGAACCTGTTGTCGAACCCAAGGAAACGTATAAAGAGTCTTATAGGCAGGTTCCTGTCTACGGAGCGGGAGCAGCTTCCAGCGGTTTGGAAGGTCAGAAAAGCAATTTGGCAGAACGACAGGTAATTAATTCTACAGAAAATCAGGAGATCAGTTCTCAAAAAAGTCAGGAAGAACGCATGAAACAATTTCAGGCGGTTATGACCCATATTGTGGCACAGGCAATGCTCTGTAATAATCGGGGACTGGCAAAAGATATCAGCTGTCAGGTGGAGGCAACTTTACTGACAGAACTGCAGAAAATGGTCAATGCATCAGAAAACCGGCAGGAGGAGCGGTTCCGCAAGCTGGACGAGACTATGCGGTCCATACAGCAGGGAAATCGGGCACGCTATGAGGCTGCAGCCTCCAGAAGTCCAGGAGGATTTTTTGGAAGAAAACGGAGAAAGATTAAGAATAGAAGGATATAAACAGGCTTTAGTATTATAGCGAACGTTGATAGTCTAGGTAGTGAAGGCTCCATTACAGACCTGTATTACACGGAGACACGCTCTCGCTCTACAAACAAAGCTTCACTGGAGCTTTATTTGCATGTTAACGATGCCCAAACGTAGCGGACACTAAACTCGCGTCTTTCTTTACAGAAAGCCGCTCGTTAAGTGCCGACGTTTGACCAAAGGTCTCCTTAGCAATGCAGGTCTGTAATTCCGCCATCTACGTTTTTTATAAAGTCTAAGTAAAGTTCGCTGTAGAAACGGTACAGCAGAATACCCTGCTGATGCAAAAAAAGCTGATATACGAAAAAAACGTATATCAGCTTTTCTTGTCGCTCAATTTTTGAATGAAATCATACAAAATATGTATTCAGTATGAGATTATTCGGAAACGATAGCGTCGTTAGGACATTCGTCTGCGCAAGAACCGCAATCCAGACAATCGTCAGCGTTGATTACGTATTTGCCATCGCCTTCAGAAATAGCGTCGTTAGGACATGCATCTGCACATGATCCGCAGCTTACACATTCGTCAGTAATTACATATGCCATAGTAAGTGACCTCCTTTTTATATTTATGCAACGGGTAAACCTCCCGTCTCATCTGTGTCCATTGTAATACATGATTTGCAATAATTCAAGTGGAAAATCATAGATTTTTCTGTGCACATTAATGAATACACAAGGAAAATACGAATATTGAGAAAAATTATTATGTAGACATTTATCCGGTGGAGTGTGACCACGCAAAGTGCGGAGCAATCGACTTTCATTTATGGTGATGTCTGCGTCAGCAGACATGTCCGCTTTTCTTTAGCAGATGCGAGCGTTCACAATGTTTCCAGATATTCAGTGAATACTTTCCAGTTGCATAAAATCTTTTAATGTACTATAATTGGCTGGATGGAACCTCTGGTGGACAGAGGAAAAATTTTTACAGGAGGAATTTAACAATGGCAAAACAGGTAGATAAAGATATCCTGATTGGCGATCTGGTTCAGATCGATCCCGGTATTATTGCAATCCTTATGAGCGCAGGCATGCATTGTGTAGGCTGCCCTTCTTCTGCAATGGAATCTCTGGAAGAAGCTGCTATGGTTCATGGCATGGACGTAGAACCTCTGCTGAACATGATCAATAAATATCTTGCAACAAAAGGTTGATTTGGCAACATTCAGCAAAGTATGATCGTGTGCCCCTTTGGGTAAATAAAAAGGCTGGAATTTCATTTACGAAATTCCAGCCTTTTTTTGCAGTAATGACTGATTCTGCTAAAGCCTTTTTCAAACACGCTCTAAATGCAGAAGTCCCTCAATGGACCGTAGATCCCTTCGTTTACTGAGGATACCTTTTTGATTAGATCAGAACAGGTACAGGCGCTGCAGAGCAGTTTGTGAAACGATACAGCGATAGTGCTCCATATAATATGCTTCCCGGGCAGGTGAGCCTTTTAATCGCTGGCCATATTCGGAAAGAATATTACAGGTTTTGTTAAAGTCAGCAGGTGTGTGATGTGATTGATACACTACCAGATAATAAATAGAGGATGATTCATCTTTATATAAAGAGTTTACACCGTTGTAAAGCGGATGCAGGACCTGAGCCAGTTCTGTAAGGCTGTCCAGATTGTCAAATGCATAAATACGCATAAGATTTATGGGTTTTTGAGAGCTGCCTTCCAGAATGACGTCCTGATCGGATTCGTCTGCCGCTGGATTGGACAGCTTGTCTGTCACTTTGCTGGTATCATCTGCTGTTTCTGAGTAGCTTCTGGCCAGGCTTGCAAGATGCTTGGACAGGTCATGTATTTCAATTTCCTCTTCTTCCGGGTCAGAGAAGAGTGCTTCTGTATCCATATTCGATTCGTTGGAATCTTTTTTCAGTACAGACTGGAATAAATCCAGAATTTCATCGGCTCCATCGGAAATATCCTCGTTATCTTCCTGAAGACTATCCGTGGACATGGAACTGAAACGGGAAAAACGGGTATCCAGTTCATCGGGGGAATCGATGCGGGTAATGATCAGCACAATACTTTCCCTGGAAATGGGGATTGCTTCCACCATCAGCGGCATATTGTCTGCTTCAAATCCAAAAGCATCGTGAGCCTGTTCCAGCATTTCCTGGAAAAGAGAACGGGCTTTTTCTGTACCATAAGCTAATTCACTTAAATCCAGCTGTCTGGCGAGCAGGTCACGCTGAGACAGAGTGCATTTGATCTGATTGTCATTAATCTTTTCGATATGCATACTGTACCTCCTTTCAATGAAAAACTGGTGCCGGATGGCACCGGATGGTTTTCTGAACAAGCAGAAATGCAGGGGAATTTCTGCCGTTATGTAAGAAACGACTCTCCATTGGCGGGAACAATACAGAGAGTGAACCAGCCTTATTATAACGTATCTTGATGGGGAATGCAAAGGAAATACAGGGGTTCCTGCGTTAAATATATGGAAATTATTAATTATTTTGGAAGTCCCGGACAGCGGCTATGTGGCAAAACACGCTCTAGCGGAGAATGGGATAAATGTAAAACGAAAAATAAAATAGTCTGACTAAATAAATAGGTTGACAGAGAGAATGATTTATGATATAGTCGGACTATGGAAGCTGAATAAAGGAAAGGAGTTCAGGCAGAAACATTTTACATAACAGCTTCCTGCGGCAGAATATACGGCAAGACTGATGAAAGCGAGTTTTTCAGCCATGGCAAAAGAGAGAAGCAGGCAGAAATCTTGTGGCTGTCTGCATGGGGATTAAAATTTATTACATTTAATTTTGTTGGGGGCGAATCAATGAAAAGGACCAGAGATTATAATTCCGGCAGTTCTGTATTTTGCAGGGAACGGCAGGAAAAGGATATGGAAACCTATGAAAAAATGAAAGACGAGCTGGAGGCTTACAATGAGAAGGGTGTTATACTGAGGCTTTCCGGAAGGAGAGCATCTTCTGCAAAAATTGCCAATGCATGTTGTATTAAAGAATGTGGCTCTTATATGGGTGATTATGTGCTGGATGAGACTGGAGAACTGGTAGAAATCTGTTTTGATAGAGTGAGGCAATATTAAACGTAGTGTATTAAAATACCTGTCCCGTGATGATTACAATTCTTAATTCGATTTACGATTTCATTCAGGATTTAAGAGTTGACAAATGGCCTAATGGTCATGCGTTATTCTCATGAAGCCCCACTTCTGTAAGTGGTGGGTAGTTCACTTGTGTAGATGAAAGCAATATGTTATACTGTCTGTAGAAACAACAGGCTGTGGAATAATTTCTGTAGGAAATTATGAATGTTTGCTGAATTTATTCAAGACAGTTCAGCAAGGCTGAACTGTTACATTTTGTGGGGTACTATATGAGAAAAGTATTTAAAGTAGTATTGCTTTCATTGATGTGTGTGACACTGTTTAGTGGATGTGGTTTGTATGAATCCATAGTTTCTACTGATCAGAAAGCAGATTTAAATCAGGTCTATGGTGTATCAGAAGGCGAAGCGGCAGTTATTGTAGATAACGAAAAGCTGGAAGATGTGGCATTGGTCCGTGATGGGATTTATTATTTTTCTATGGAGCAAGTGCGGTCTGCGTTGGATAAGCGGTTTTATTGGGATGGTCTGGATGATCGTCTGTTATTTACGGACGCTGGAACAATTCATGAAGAATCAATCTCAGATCCGTCCATTGCGTTGATCGTGGAGAATAAGCCGTATTTGTCCGCTGCCTGTCTGGAAAAGTATCTGAATATTCAGATTACGATTTATGAAAATCCTGCCCGTGTCTATATTGATACAGCGGGAAGTGAGATCAGACAGGTTTCGGTAAAGAAGGATGCTGCGGTTCGTATTCGTGGCGGTTATAAGAGTGAGATCCTTACAGAAGTGAAGTCAGGGGAAAGTGTACAGCTGATTACAGAGCATGATACGTGGGCAGAAGTTCGTACAGAAGATGGCTTTGTGGGCTATATGCTGCTAAAATGTCTGGAATTGGGTCAGGAAGATATAACCAGGATCGAAGCAGTGCGGGAAGAACCGGAGTACACCAGTATTCAGCGGGATTATACCATCTGTCTGGCGTGGCATGATATGGAGAATACTTCCGGTAACCGGCAGTTTGATGCGCTGGTGAAAAATACAAAGGGAATCAATGTGATTTCTCCTGCATGGTTTGCATTGGAAAGCAATGATGGCAGTTATCGGGATTTATCCAGTGCTGAGTATGTCAGAAAAGCTCATGAACTGGGCATGGAAGTCTGGATTTTGGTTGATGATTTTGCTGAAAATATGAGTATTGGTCAGGTTCTTGGCAAAAATTCGGTCAGACAGCGTCTGGTGGAGAATCTGATCGCAGATACCAAAGCGGTGAATGCAGATGGCATTAATGTGGATTTTGAGTATATTACTGATTCCTGCGGATTGGATTTTATCCAGTTTTTACGGGAATTATCTATCCGGTGCCGGGAGGAAGGGCTGGTTCTTTCTGTAGATAATGCCAATCCTACCTTTATTAAATATTGTTATGATATGGAAGAACAGGGACGTCTGGTAGATTATGTGGTGCTGATGGGATATGATGAACACTGGCAGGGCTCAGAGGCTGGTTCAGTTGCTTCTCTTTCTTATGTAAGGGAAGGGATTCAGGCAGCACTGAACATGGTTCCTGAGGAGAAGATCATCAGCGGACTGCCTTTCTATGCAAGAGTGTGGACGGAAACTCCGGAAGCATATGCCGCTTCTGGTGCAGAAATCCGGGAAGACGGCAATTCAGAATATGAGCGTTATTCATTGGATTCTGTGGCATTATCCATGGATGAGATTCAGGCTTTAGTTGAGAAATCTGGTGTGACACCGGAGTGGGATGAAAGTACTGGGCAATATTATGTAGAAATCCCGCTGACTCACGGAAAGCAGAGAATCTGGATTGAAGATCTGAAATCCATGGAAGCAAAGCTGGATGTGGCTTCGGAGCATTCTTTAGCTGGAGTAGCATTCTGGAGAATTGGCATGGACAATGCAGAAGTATGGGATTTGATTGTTGATTATTGTGAGTCTGAAGATGCAGCAAGATAGGAATAATGCCGTATTGCCGGTTATCATATGCTGCAGAGGTTAAAAGTTTATGAAAAGTTCCTTTTCAAGGAAAAGACAGACTTTTTGATTTTGCGGCATAATATTTGAGACGTTTATGTGACATAAGAGTACAGGTGCAGGGAGCAGTCTCACGGGACTGCTCCTTATTTTCTAGAGCGTGTTTGCTGAATTTATTCAAGACAGTTCGGTCTCTGCTGAACTGTTATATTTTCTGATAGAAATGGGGACAGGATTGTGGAAGTGAAAAATGTAAATCATGTGGTTTTGGGAATTATGGCTCATGCAGATGCAGGAAAAACCACTTTAACCGAAGCGATTTTATATGAAACGGGAGCAATCCGTAATTTTGGTCGTGTGGATCATAAAGATTGTTTTCTGGATGATAATGAACTGGAACGAAGCCGGGGAATTACGATTTTTTCCAAGCAGGCCCGATTTGAACTGGATGGTTTGAATGTTTGCCGTCATATGTGCACGTTGGTGGATACCCCTGGTCACGTGGATTTTACGCCCGAGATGGAACGGGCCATGAGTATCATGGATGCAGCGGTACTGGTCATCAGCGGTACCGATGGGGTGCAGGGACATACAGAGAATATATGGAGGCTGACTGAGCGGTATCAGATTCCTGTATTTTTGTTTGTGAATAAGATGGACCGGGATACGGTGGGAAGAGATGCACTTTTGGAACAGCTGCAAAAGCGTTTGTCGGGACAGATTGTGGATTTTAGTGAATGCTGTAAAGAGAAAAGTGGGGATTCGGATCTGAATGGAGTATTGAATCTGCCGGAAAGTCTTTTGGAAGAAATTGCAGTCTGTGATGAGGAATTAATGGAACATTTTCTGGAGGAAGATTACAGCCGGGAGGACTGGATACGGGAGATTCGAAAGGCTTTCGAAGAGAGGAAATTTTTCCCCTGCTTTCTGGGTTCTGCCCTGCAGCGCCAGGGTGTTGCTGAGTTTTTAAAAGGACTTGCTTTTCTTCTGCCTGATTGCAGACCCGTTCATAAAACGCCTTTTTCTGGTCGTGTATATAAGATTCTTCATGATGCGCAGGGGGAAAGACTGACGTTTTTTAAGGTGACGGGTGGTTCTTTGAAAGTAAAGGATGTGGTATCATATGGCAGTCCTGTTCAGGAAGAAAAGGTGAATCAGCTGCGTCTGTATCATGGCGGCAAGTATCAGGCAGTGCAGGAGGTACAGCCGGGTATGGTGTGTGCAGCTGCAGGATTATCCCAAACTTGGCCGGGAGATGGTCTGGGAGCAGATGAGAGCCGGTGTGTATATGATACAGAGCCGGTTCTTACAGCGGCAGCAGTTGTGCCGGCGGGATGTGATGAAAAGAAATTACTGGCACTTTTCCGGATTCTGGAGGAAGAGGAACCGGCATTAAAGGTTTATTGGGACGATCAGCTGAAAGAAATTCAGGTACATATTATGGGACCGATTCAGCTGGAAATTCTCAAATATCAGTTTGAAACCCGGTTTGGGCTTTCACTGGAATTTGGTCCCTGCCGTATTTTATATAAAGAGACCATTGAAAAAAGTGTTGTGGGATGCGGACATTATGAACCGCTGCGCCATTATGCGGAGGCACATCTTCTGATGGAACCGCTGCCGGCTGGAAGCGGCGTGGAAACAGCCAGTGTATGCAGCACGGATATTTTGGATCTGAATTTTCAGCGGCTGATTTTAACACATGTCATGGAACAGGAACATCGCGGGGTATTGACGGGTTCCCCTCTTACAGATGTGAAATTTACATTAATTACAGGACGTTCGCATTTGAAGCACACAGAAGGGGGCGATTTCAGGGAAGCTGTTTACCGTGGAATCCGCCATGGACTGATGCAGGCCAGAGAAAATGGTCATGCGGTGCTTCTGGAACCCTGGTATGAGTTTACTTTGTATGTCCCTTCGGAGGATATTGGGCGTGCTATGTCGGATATTCAGCAGAGAAATGGCAGTTTTGAGCCATTTGAACTGGATGGGGACCGGGCTGTATTGAAAGGAAATGGCCCTGCGGCCTGTTTTATGGATTATCCTGTGGAAGTTGCGGCCTATACGAAAGGACGCGGAAGCATCCGATTTGTGATGACGGGTTACCGGCCCTGTCACAATACAGAAGAAGTCATTGAAAAGATGGGATATCAGCCGGAGACGGATCTGGCAAACCCGGCAGGCTCTGTATTTTGCTCCCATGGGGCAGGATATGTGGTTCCTTGGAGAGAAGCGGCGGAGAAGATGCATTGCAAGGGATATGAAGTGCCGGAAACTGTATTGTAAAGGATATGAAGTGTTGGAAATTGCATTGTAAAAGCATGAAGTGCCGGAAACGGATGAAATGTGACAGTTTGGGGAACGGCCAATACTCATAAAAAAGAGAGAAAACTCCTGGAAAAGTTTTCTCTCTCCTTTTTTGCCTGAAATCATTGAGCGGTATGATTTCAGATGGTTTTATGGAAAATTATATTTGGCAACTATTCAGCAGAAGCTGAATGGTTACGTTACTAGCTATTATTCAGCAGGGCTGAACGGTTCATTATGAGCTATTATTCAGCAACGGGTTTCTTTAAGATACCCAGAAGAGCTGCGCCTGCCACAGTACCAGCTACCAGGGCTACTACGTACATCAGTGCATTTCCTACTACGGGGAATACGAAGATACCGCCGTGAGGGGCCATTAATGTACAGTTAAATGCCATGGATAAACCACCAGCCAGAGCGGAACCGATCATACAGGAAGGAATAACATGCAGAGGATCGGATGCAGCGAAGGGAATGGCACCTTCTGTAATGAAGGACAGACCCATTACAAAGTTGGTAGGACCGGATTTGCGTTCCTGTTCGGTGAATTTGTTCTTGAACAGCAGAGTTGCAAGAGCGATTGCACAGGGAGGAACCATACCGCCGATCATAACAGCTGCCATGATGTTGTAGTTGCCAGCTGCGATGGATGCGGTACCGAATACGTAAGCTGCCTTGTTGAAGGGGCCGCCCATATCGATAGACATCATACCACCCAGGATTGCACCCAGAAGGATTGCATTTGCGCCGCTTAAGCTGCCCAGACCGTTATTTAATGCGGTATTGAGCATACCGATAACGGGCTCGATGACGTACTGCATACTAATACCGATCAGCAGAACACCGAATACGGGGTAGAGCAGTACCGGTTTGATACCATCCAGAGAGTTGGGCAGTTTATCAAAGAGTTTCTTTAACAGATTTACCAGGTAACCAGCGATGAAACCAGCTGCCAGAGCGCCCAGGAAACCGGAAGTTCCGTTTGCTGCAATGTAGCCGCCTACGAAACCAACTGCAAGACCGGGACGGTCAGCAATACTCATGGCGATAAAGCCTGCAAGGATGGGAAGCATGAAGCTGAATGCTGCGCCGCCGATGCCTTTGAACAGAGCTGCAACGGGAGTAATGGTACCGAAGTTTGCACGAACTTCTGCGGATACAGAGTTCAGATCGACACACATACCGTCAATCAGGAATGCGATTGCGATCAGAATACCGCCGCCTACTACGAAGGGAAGCATATGAGATACACCGTTCATCAGGTGTTTGTAAATAGCATGTCCAGCGCCGCCTTTGGAAGGAGCAGAAGAAGTTTTTTCTGCACCGGCAGCAGCCTTGTAAACAGGTGCATCACCGTTCAGAATGTTGGTGATCAGCTGTTCTGCTTTGTTGATACCATCAGAAACCTGGCATTCGATCAGCTTTTTGCCATCGAAACGGTCCATGGGAACGTTGGTATCTGCTGCTACGATAATACCATCTGCTGCAGCGATTTCTTCGTCAGTCACTACATTTTTTGCACCGCCGGAGCCTCTGGTTTCAACTTTTACCAGACAACCCAGTTTCTTAGCAGCTTTTTCCAGACTTTCTGCAGCCATATAGGTATGAGCGATACCAGTGGGGCAGGCAGTAACAGCCAGGATCAAAGGCTGTTTTGCATTTGCCTTGTCAGCAGCCAGATCGGTGTTTTTGGCAGCTTCTGCTTTGGCAGCGTCAGCAGCATCTTTTTCTGTTTCGTATTTGTCGATGATTTTCAGGAATTCATCCACAGTTTTTGCATTTCTTAAAGCAGCGGTGAAATCTTCATCCATCAGCATGGTAGACAGTTTGCTCAGGATATCAATGTGTACGCTGCCTGCTCCTTCGGGAGCAGCGATCAGGAAGATCAGGTTAACGGGTTCATCATCCAGTGCTTCGTATTCTACACCTGCGGGCAGAACCATAGCTGCCAGACCGGGTTTATTAACACCGCTGCAGCGTCCGTGAGGAATCGCAATACCATCGCCTACGCCTGTTGTTCCTTCTTCTTCTCTTGCAAAAACAGCTTTGAGATAAACTTCGCGGTTGGAAACTTTACCGCTTGCAGCCATCAGATCAACCATCTGGTTTAATACATCGGCTTTGTCTTTGGCTGAACCATTTAAGCATACGCTTTCTGCAGCCAGTAAATCAGTGATTTTCATAGTTAAAAGTCCCCCTTGACAATAACTGAAGAGTAGTAACATTTCAACAGTACGTTCAGCAGCAGTTCGTTTAACAGGATTCAAACTGAAGCCGATATTTAAAAATTGTTCTGCCGGGTGTTACAGGATTAAAAGTTTAATGTATCAAAAATGGCATCTACTTCTTCTTTGGTTGCCAGATTTTCGGAAAATGCGCTGGCACTTCCGGAAGAGATTCCCATTTTGAACGCAGTTTTGTAATCACCAGAGGTGAGGTATCCGTATACAAATCCGGCTACCATGGAGTCTCCGGCACCTACGGAGTTAACAACTTTGCCTTTCGGTGCTTCGCTGGTGTAAACAGAACCATCTTCTGCCACCAGAACAGCGCCGTCACCAGCCATGGAAACCAGTACGTTGCGAGCGCCCTGTTCCTGCAGCTTTTTGGCATAAACGATTACATCGTCTTTTTCTTTTAAAGTAACATGGAAAATTTCACCCAGTTCGTGATTGTTGGGCTTGATCACGAAAGGATGATAAGGAAGTACATTGACCAGCAGATCCTTTGTGGCATCTACAGCAATCATAACACCCTTATTTTCCAGGAATTTCATAATGTCACTGTACATGGTTTCAGGCATGGAGGAAGGAATACTTCCCGCTAGGACTAAAACATCGCCTTCCTTCAGAGTGTCCAGCTTTTTGTACAGTTCTTTAATGGCTTCATCATCAATAACCGGTCCCATGCCGTTGATTTCGCTTTCTTCGTTGGAACGCAGTTTCAGGTTGATACGGGAAAGTCCGTTGGCAATGGGAATCAGCTCTTCTTTGCAGCCCATTTCTGTTACGCGTCTCTGAATTTCCTTGCCGGTAAATCCAGCTGTGAAACCAAGAATGGTGCTTTCCATGCCCAGATTTTTCAGAACGATGGAAACGTTGATTCCTTTCCCGCCGGGAAACATGATTTCTTCACAGGTACGATTTACCATGCCCAGTTTGAAATCATTTACAGTTACGATATAATCAAGAGAAGGATTGAATGTTACGGTATAAATCATGATAGTGCTCCTTTCCATAGCCTTCGTTCTTCGATTTCCAGTATGATTTCTGATGGAAATCGGGAACACTTGCTATTCTTCCAATAATCGTTTTCTGCTATACGGAATCGGATTGATTCTGCGATGAAAGAAAATGACTGAAACTGAAAGAAAATGACGTTTTTTCGTTACTGGATTCATGATAACACCAAAAACAGTCATTGTCAATCAAAATCAGTCAAAATAGTATACAGTATTTGCACAAAAAATATGCAAAAAAATTGTGGAATATGTGGAAATAGTACGACGTATTTGTTTTGACAAAACAAAAACCTTCTTATATAATGTGATTATCGGTCAAAAACGGTCATTTAGTATGAGTCGGGTACTCCATCCAAATGAGTATTCCATCCGACTGGTACATACCAGACGATTTCAAAAATGCCGTAAAATAATATAGAGTAATGTAAAGAGGAGCGTAGCTTTTTGTATGATTGAATACAATAAGGATGCGGCCAGGAGGATGAAATGCTGACAGAGGAACGAAAAAATCAGATTTTAAAACGGGTGGAGCAGAGCGGAGGTGTGTCTGTACAGGAATTAATGACGTTATTGGATGCATCAGAATCTACCATCCGGCGGGATCTGAATGAATTAGACAAGAAAGGATTATTGGTAAAGGTACATGGAGGGGCTATGTCTGCTTCAAAAAACATTACAGCAGATTCTTCTGTATCAGAAAGAGTGGATCTGAACAGAGATAAAAAGATACAGATTGCCCGCTATGCAGCTTCTCTAATTACAGAAGAAGATGTGGTATTTCTGGATGCAGGGACCACAACCGGTTTTGTGGTAGACTATCTTACGGTTAAAAATACCATATTTGTTACCAATGCCATCGATCACGCCAGAAAGCTTTGCCTTTTGGGCTATCAGGTGTATATGCCCGGAGGGCTTGTAAAAACAAGGACGGAAGCCCTTACAGGAAATGAAACCTGTGAATATCTGAAAAAATTTCATTTTACAAAGGGATTTTTTGGGACCAACGGAGTAACATTGAAAGAAGGATTTACTACGCCGGATATTCAGGAGGCTGCGGTGAAAGAAGTGGCGGTCCAGCATACGCAGAATCGTTATATTCTCTGTGACAGCTCCAAATTTGATAAAATTTCTACCGTTACATTTGCAGAATTTGCTGATGTCAATGTAATTACTGACCAGGAACTGCCGCGGGAGTACGGGGAATATGATAATATTGTAACGGTATAAAAATACGCTGTGGAACAGCGCAAAGGAGAATTCCTCTGGACTGAATGTTCTTTTTTTCGCATATGATTAAAGAACAAATCAGTTCAGAGGATTTTTGTTTTGGGTGATTGGAGAACGTGGGATGGGGAAAAAAGCAAGAAAGGACACGTTGAGGATGGAAGAAGGGGCGTTGGGAATAAGAAAGCAGATGGTAAAATAGAAAGTAAATTAGATGGCAAATCAGAAAGTAAATTAGATGGTAAATCAGAAAGCGAAAGCGGACTGATCCGGCGCAGTATTTGTGAGATGCTGATGGGCGTCTTTATGCTGATATTGTTAGCGGGAATTCATCTGTGGACAGATGAACGGCCATTGTCACAGCCAGCCAGCACAACTCTGGCGTATGAGGAATTTAAAATGGCAGGCAGCAGCGGGCATTGTGTGGTTCTGGATGCTGGTCATGGTGCATCGGATCCTGGAAAAATCGGGTGTAATGATGCAAAAGAAAAAGAAATCAATCTGGCAATCGTACAGAAACTGAAAACATTTCTGGAAGCGCAGGATGTGGAGGTGGTGCTGACCAGAGATTCGGATGAACCTCTTTATGAATCCTCTGCTTCTAATAAAAAGATGTCGGATATGCACACCAGGGTTTCAATCATCGAAGACGCCGCGCCGGACCTGGTAGTAAGCATTCATCAGAACAGTTATCACGAAAACTCTGTATACGGTCCCCAGGTATTTTACTATAAAGCATCGGAAGAAGGAAAACGGGCAGCGGAGATTTTGCAGAAGTCTTTCAGTGGTCTGGAAGAAATTGAAAACCGGCGTGTGGCAAAGGCAAATGATAATTATTATCTGCTGCTGCACACATCGGTTCCCATGGTTATTGCAGAATGTGGTTTTTTAAGCAATCCCCAGGAAGCAGATTTGCTGATTCAGGATGCGTATCAGGAAAAAATAGCCTGGGTTCTGCATCTGGGAATTCTGGAGTATCTCAGTGGATTGTAAGAACTTTGTAAATCTGAATGATCTGATCAGGCATCATAGTTCTCTAAAAGATCATGACTTGTAAAAGAAAAATACATAGGTTATAATGGGAAAATGTTTTAAAGTGTGCTTGAATGAGTTTTCAGACACACTCTAGTACTAGTGACATGTAGTCCTAGTGACAGGAAGAGAGGTTTTACATATGAAAAAAACACAGATGCGAAATTCACTGCTTCTTTTACTGACGGCCGTTATCTGGGGTGTTGCTTTTGTGGCTCAGAGTGTGGGCATGGATTATGTGGGAGCATTTACTTTTAACTGTGTCCGCAGTATTATTGGCGGGCTGGTACTGATTCCATGTATCATTTTTCTGAAAAATCTGAAGCACAAAGAGATGGGCGGACAGGGGAAATTATCCGTGAAAGAATCTCTGCAGGTGACCAGAGTGGAGCTGGTGGGAGGTATCTGCTGTGGTGTGGCATTGTTTGCAGCCAGCAATTTTCAGCAGTTTGGGATTTCCTATACAACTGTGGGAAAAGCCGGTTTTATTACAGCTCTGTATGTGGTAATCGTACCGATTATGGGCCTGTTTTTTAAGAAAAAGGTATCATTTGTTATCTGGATCAGTGTAGTATTGTCCGTTGTGGGTCTGTATCTGCTGTGTATGACAGAGAATTCATTTTCTCTGGCTTTTGGGGATCTACTGGTACTGATCTGTGCACTGCTGTTTTCCGTACATATACTGGTAATTGATTATTTTTCACCAAAAGGAGACGGCGTGATCATATCCTGCATTCAATTTTTCGTTTCCGGGGTACTTTCCGGTGTGATGATGTTTCTGTTTGAAACACCCCGCATAGAAGGGATTCTGGCGGCATGGATGCCGATTCTGTATGCAGGCGTTCTGTCCTGCGGTGTGGCTTATACCCTGCAGATCGTGGGTCAGAAAGATATGAATCCTACAGTGGCTTCGCTGATTCTTTGTCTGGAATCTGTGGTTTCTGCTCTGGCCGGCTGGCTGATTCTTGGTCAGGCATTAAATGCCAGAGAAATGGCAGGATGTTTCCTGATGTTTTTTGCCATTGTACTGGCGCAGCTGCCTGTTGCGCAGAAGCAGTAGTGAAATAAAAAAATCAACCTGTTGGCATTGGCCGCAGGTTGATTTTTTTGTGAGAAGTTCTTTCGATGACGTTTCAAAATGGAATTTACTTTGCAGAAATCCCACAGGATTCCGTCCCTGTTTTTCTGCGCACTTCTGATGGCGTACAGCCATAAAGCTTCTTAAAAGACTGGTTAAACAGTTTCTGATTGGTAAAGCCATTTTCCTCCATCAGTTCAGCCACCGGGATATCGGTATGCTCCAATCCCTGGTAGATATGGTTGAGCCGCACTTCGTTTAAATACTGTAAAAAAGAAATTCCCATATTTTTTTTGAAAAAACGACAGAAGTATTCTTTTCCGATTCCAAGAAGATCACATGCATCTTGAAGGGAAATATGTTCCTGGTAATGGTTTTCTACATATTCTATAATGGTTCGCAGACGTTCGATGGTTGCAGCATCCTGCTGAGAATTTTCCGGGATATAATTGGTGGAAAAATACCGCAGCAAACGTGACAGTACCTGAATGACAATACCGCTGGCTTCCAGTGAGAAAAATGGAGTATCGCTGATGTACAGACGGGTCAGATCCGCCAGCAGATCACAGATTTCCTGATATTGAGGCAGCTGCTCCTGTGTGATTTCAGACGGTATGCAGCGGATGCGGTACTGCTCGATCTGTGGAATCGTATTTTTCAAATATTCTCTGGATAACTGAATACAAAGATACATGGAAGTTTTTCTGGGCACGTAAGTACCGTGAACCTGGCAGGACTCAATAACAATCACATGCCGGTTGGGAAGGATACGTTTTTTGCCCTCCAAAACAAGCGTGGTTTCTCCATTTAATGGATATAAAATTTCAATTTCATTGTGCCAGTGGAGAGGATGGCAGCCGCCCGGTGTGGTCAGAAAAACAATACGGATGCCAAAATCATTTACTTCGCGGAGGGTTTCGTAATAGGGTTGGTTCATAATAGCCTTTCTTTCTATAAGCTGTAACGGTTTGACAGATGCCAAATATGTTCTGGAACGATTTCTGAAAATGTAACATATGTTAAATATATAAAAAAAGAAATGGCATGTCAACATCGACTTAGATGATGGATGGGAATAGTTAGAGAAACCATGCAAACTGTGCTGAAATACCAGAAAATGGGGAAATAATCCGGGAGTGATATTTGGTGAAGGTGAGGTTAAAAAACGTCAAAAACCGGACGATTTGTATTTATGGTCCTTTTACAAATCTATGCATATAAGGAAAATTTTTACATCATTTTTGAAAAAATGCAGCAGTATCGTATCAGAAAGTGAAACGGTTTGCCGGTGAATGAACAAAAAAGATTGCAAAAAACGCAGGAAACTATTGGCTTTGGCAAAAGAAAAAAGATGACTGAAAAAGTCAAAATCAACTTAAAACAAGTCAAAAAAACATCTGGTGAGGGGAGGGAAACAGCGCTAAAATAACGAATGTAATCAGTTGATGCGATTGCGAAGCAGCGCAGCAGCAGAGATTACAAAACAGCGATATCAACTATATCATTTGACAGAAAAGGAGTGACTGATATGAGTATGGTAGAATTAAAAAGATCATTAACAAAAAAGGTTGCAGATTATTTTGAAAAACACGGTGCAGAACTGGCATGTGCTATGACATTCGTAAACGCAGATGTGAGTGTTGCTGAAATTTCCGAACTGTGTGAAATGAGCAGAAGATAAGCAGCAAAACAGTAAATTCGTATTGGATTTTGAATTAAGAAAACAGTTAAAAATTAGAAAAACAGTAAACAGTTAAACAGATAGTGATAAGATAGTAAGATTGTGATTTGAAAGAGCGCACACCTTCGCGTGCGTATGAAATGAAAAGCAAACTCAGCAAAAGCTGAAAGAAAAAGAATATGAAACAATAAGAGCCGGAAGCGGTATTCCTGCAGATGCAAAAGCAAAGCAGGGGGCCGTGTTCCGGCTTTTTCTGTTGAGTATAGCTCTGGATGTGGTAAAAACGAATATAGTATATATGAATTTTATAAAAAATTAATATACATTTTATTGAATTGTAAATATATTATTGATATAATGATAAAACATATAGTGAATGATAAAAAAGAAGAAATAAAGTTATTGCCACACAGGAGGAAAAGCATGGAGAAGATTGCAGTACAGGATGATATGATTGATAATTTAAAAAATGTGGAAAAGAATACAGTGAAAGAAGCTTTGGCTGCATATTGTATAGATGATTCGGATGGTTCAGAAAAGAAACCTGGCGAGTATACACTGGAAGATTATTATGCTCTTCCGGATGAGCAGCGGGTAGAGCTGATAGATGGCGCTTTTTATGATATGGCATCTCCTTCATCCATTCATCAGCTGATCAGCGGAAAGATTTTTAAATGTTTTGACGATTATATTGAGCAAAATCGTGGGGATTGCATTGCGTTGTATGCGCCTTTGGATGTACAGCTGGATTGCGATGATAAGACGATGGTGCAGCCAGATGTAATGATTGTTTGTGATAGGGAAAAGTTAAAAGAACATGCAGTGTATGGTGCTCCAGATCTGGTGATAGAAGTTCTTTCCAAATCTACCAGAAAAAAAGATTGCTGCAAAAAGCTGGAGAAATATGTAGAGGCAGGAGTACGGGAATATTGGATGGTAGATCCGGATAAGAAAAAAGTAGTAGTTTACACCATGGATGAGGAAGAATGGGTAACAATCTATGGATTCGATGATATTGTTCCTGTAGGTATATTTAATGGGAAATGTAAGGTGGATTTTGCACAGATAGAGAAGTCGGTTCGGTTTTTATATGAAAAGATTTGACAGGATGGATTTTTGTTGACAGAGTTGTTTTTATATGACAGACTGAAACTATATATAATATATAGACAACAGAAATGGTTATTTGCAGCCTGCAAATTATAAAATTGTCATCGGTGGGCAAGAGGGCTTTGGTCTTCTTTGTTTAATGATGGAAAAGTTGGGAGGGGGGATTAATTATGCGTATTCTGGTAGTAGAAGATGAAAAAAGCTTAAATGACATTATTGTAAAGGAATTGAAGCAGAGCCACTATACAGTAGATGCGTGCTACGATGGGCTGTCTGCCCTGGATTTTATCCGCTGTGCAGAATATGATGCCATTGTTCTGGATATTATGATGCCGGGGATGAATGGGATTGATGTGGTAAAGCAGCTCCGAAAGGAAAAATATACCGTGCCAGTTCTGTTTCTGACTGCCAGAGACAGTATTGAAGACCGGGTAGCGGGATTGGACGCCGGGGCGGATGATTATTTGGTGAAGCCTTTTGCGCTGGATGAATTGCTGGCCCGTATTCGGGTCATGCTGCGCCGATCTTCCGGTCATGTAAATAATTGTCTGACATTGGCAGATTTGAAGGTGGATTGTGATACCAGAAAGGTTTTTCGGGGAGATACGGAGATTGTATTGTCCAGCAAGGAATTTGCCGTTTTGGAATATATGATCCGCAACCAGGGGATTGTGCTCACACGGGAAAAAATTGAACAGCATATCTGGAATTATGATTATGATGGCGGTTCCAATGTGATCAATGTGTATATTCGCTATCTCAGAAAAAAGATTGATGAAGGATTTGAACCGAAACTGATTCATACCATTCGCGGAACTGGTTATGTGCTGCGTGAGGAATAAGAAGAAAGTGAGGAACATATGAAACGTTTATCTGTAAAAGCCCGTGTAACGCTTTGGTATACTTTGTTCATGACCATATTGATACTGGGAGTCTGGCTGATTCTTGTTCTGCTTGGTGATCGACAGATATCCGTTTCCATGCAGAACAAGCTGGAAACAGCAGTATCAGAGGGACTGGAGGACGTAGAATATGAAGACGGCACAGGGCTCGTGATTGAAGAAGATGCAGATATGTTTTACGAAGGTGTTTATTTGATTCTCTATGATGAAGAGGGGAATCACATTCGTGGAAAATTGCCCTATGGATTAAAGACGGAGCAGACACCGGCATTTGTCAATGGCAAAGTACAGGAGATAAGCACAGAAGACTCAAAATGGGTGTTTTTGGATGTATATAAAACATTGGGGACAGAGAATCAGGAAAAAGGTGTTTGGATGCGGGGGATTTTGTCTCATAGCGAAGCAGAATCCAGTTTGACAACCTTAATCCATCTTGCCATGCTTTTGCTGCCTCTTCTGGTAATTTTAATTGCTGTTGGCGGGTATTATATTACATATCGCGCATTTAAACCCATCGAGACCATGCGAGAGGCTGCGGAAGAAATTACGGAAAGCCAGAATTTGACCCGAAGAATCCAACTAGGGGATGGAAATGATGAAATCCATCAGCTGGCCAATACATTTGACCGGATGTTTGACCGGATTCAGGAAGCCTTTGAACGGGAAAAACAGTTTACCTCTGATGTGTCCCATGAATTACGGACACCTGTTTCTGTTATTGCTATGCAGGCAGAATATTCTCTGCGTCATGAAAATCCTTCCGATGAACTTAGAGAACGGCTGCAGGTTATTCTGGAACAATCACGTAAGATGACAGGCATGATTTCACAGCTTCTGACCCTGTCCCGGGCAGATCAGGGGCGGGCAAAACTTCAGAAAGAAATGGTTCATTTAAGTGAGCTGGTGGAGATTATCGCAGAGGAAGAACAGGAGCGGGCAGAACGAAAAAATATTCAGATTTATACAGATTGTGAGCCGGAATTATACATGGAAGGTGATGAAACCATGCTGATGAGATGTTTTATTAATCTGTTGGAAAATGCCATTGCATATGGAAAAGAGGATGGAACTATCTGGATCAGCCTCACCGGAAAAGATCAGATGATTCAGGGGCACATTCGGGATAATGGTATCGGAATTCAGGACGAACATCTGGCGAAAATATGGGAACGTTTCTATCAGGTAGACCCGGCCCGTTCTGCATCTGCAGGCGGAAGTTCCGGATTAGGTCTTTCCATGGTGAAATGGATTGTAGAAGCTCATGGCGGTGAAATAACCGTAGAAAGCCGTTACCAGAAAGGTACTACGTTTCACTTTCAATTTCCAAAAAGTGAAAAAATGTCAGCAGAAGACATGTTAGAGTAAAAAAATAAAAGGAAAACTTTACCAGTTTAATCTAGTTTTAATATTCACATCCTATAATATCATTACAAAATAAATAATCTCTCGGAATTCTGGGTGATTATGATCAGCTAACGCTGGATTGAACTTTGAAAAGTGAATATTATCCGAATTAATTAAAAATAAACATGGAAAAAAGACATAACTGTTGCTATGCCAAATTGAAAATGTATTGTA
>JBGVFN010000151.1:0-18431 GCA_045121095.1 Lachnospiraceae bacterium
GTTTCCTGCGCACGCTCTGTAATATACTTCCGATAATAATCTGCTTTCTCGGAAACCAGACGCCCCGGAACTCTGCCTACCAGTGAATCCGTAAGAAGATTGATAAATTCCCGTCTGTTCATATATTCACACCTTTCGTTACGTCAGAAGAGTCTCCTTCTCCTGACCACTGATATTCATTATATCACGTTGACTGACGTCTCCGTGCGTCTTTCACCTTATAGAGCTCCTTGCGTAAACGCAAAGCTCTGCAAGGCTCATTATATCATATTTCACAATTATCGTAAACCAGTATCTTGTATCACACAGCTTATTTTTAATAATTTCTGAGTAACTAATCAGCAGAGCATGATTTCAGATAAAAATACCGGATGAGTATATTCAAAACATACTCCACCTGCTATTCTTTTCGCATAAAGGGATGTCTGTAAAATGACCACAGCAGCTGTGCGCACATGAAACACCAGATGACCGGTTCGCAGATGATAACACCCAGATATCCCATTCCCGGTATGATCAGAAGCACAAACAACACTTTCCCGATCAGCTCAATGCCGCTGGAAATCAGCGGAACCAGTTTGCTGCCCAGTCCCTGCAGCGCATTCCTCATATTCAGCAAAATTCCCAGTACCATATAAAACGGTCCGTTGATCCGCAGATATCTGGCGCCATTTTCCAGTACTTCGAGTTCGGAAGATCCTGATAGAAAACGCACCAGAACATCTGCTGCCAGATACAAAAATATGGTAAGTATTGTACCCCATGCCAGCGACAGCAGGTTCGCATAACGTACGCCCTTTCGGATCCGTTCTTTCTGACCGGCGCCCCGGTTCTGTGAAATAAAAGTTGCCAGAGCCATACCCAAAGTTACAATGGGCATACAGCAAAAACTATGTATTTTACGAGCAGATGTATGTCCTGCAATGATCAGATATCCAAAGTTATTAATACCTGCCTGCAGAATCACACTTCCCAAGGATACAATCCCTGACATCAGACCCATGGAAAATCCCTGTCCCAGCAATTCTTTATATAATTTCGTCCCCACTTTCCAGTGCTTTCGCTCCGGAATCAGTATGGGACAGCATTTCCAGATATACAGCAGACATAACACCGCTGAAATTCCCTGAGCGATCACGGTTGCCACCGCAGCACCACGGATCCCCATCTGAAAACGGGTAATAAACACAATATCCAGTATTACATTTAATATGGAAGAAATAATCAAAAATACCAGAGGCATCACGCTGTTTCCAATGGCCCGAAGCAAACCTGCAAACAGGTTATATGCGAACATAATCCCCACAAATAAAGTAATCAGTGAAATATAAGAGTAGGCTTCCTCCAGAATCGTCTCTGGTGTGCCCAGCAGTACCAGCAGCGGATGAAGGAAGGTCTGTGAAATGATGGCTAAAACTGTGGTTACACCAACCCCGATCACTACAGAACCTGTTACAGCCCGTTTCAGCTGATCTTCATTTCCCGCACCATAACTCCGGGCTGCCACAATACTAAGACCATTTCCAATTCCCAGCGAAAATCCCACCAGAAGTTCATAAATGGAAGCGCAGGAACCAATAGCCGCCAGAGAACGGTCTCCCAGATAATTTCCCACGATCATGGTATCTACTGCATTATAAAACTGCTGAAATGCCTGTGAAATCATAAGCGGAATCGCAAAGATCAAAAGGGATTTCAAAATATTGCCATGAAGCAGATCCACTTCCAGAACACTGCTTCCATGCTTTCTTTCTTTTTTCATCATGCCTTGCATCATAAAGTCCTCATCTTTCTTCTCAGAACATATCTGAACAATTTTTTCAGACATACTCTTATTATATACTACACATTTTTCCAAAAGAAAAGCAGGAATCTTCCTTTGATCCCTGCCTTGTTTTACTGCATATAGCTCGTGCTCAAATATAAACTTTTCCTTCAGCAATTACTTGATATATGTTTCTACTGCATCTGTTTCTTAATATACTGATCTGTTTCTTCTTCTGTCATACCCATGGAAAAAGATAATTCACCTAAAATCAGCTGCTCTGCGGCTTTCAGATAATAGTCATCTACCGCTGTGCTTTTTTTGCCTTCTGCAAACCTTCCCTTTCTGCGCTGGTAAATGGTTTTTACAATACGTACCCATTCCCGGCAGTCACCGCTTTTCAGAGATTTTTTATAGCTTTCTTCCCTGTACTTTTCATTTTCGATGTTCAGTACGGGAATATCCGCCATGGACTCTACCATGTTCCTGGCTTCCTGCTCCGTCATGATGGGTCTTCTTGGAACTACTGTGTTATCCACTGCAGAATAGATTTTCATTCCGGAATCCTTCAGCGGAACCAGCACGTAATAGAGCTTTTTCTGTTTGCTTTTCGGAAAATCATCCATAGTAGTGATCTGATCAACTTTGCAGACACCATCTGTTTTGTACATCACATAATCGCCAACCTGAAACATTGCATCCTCCTTCTGGTCTGTTTATAAATCATGAACTACTCAATATATCCATCTGTCTTATAGCTGTTGTACTGCTTTTTAATTTTGATATACAGATTACCATCTTCTCCTCTGTACTGGTCTACCAGCTGGTATTTCACATGCTTGCGGGTCAGCTGATCCAGATACATCTTCAGCTCGATTTCGGGGTCCATTCCGTTCAGCGTATCAAAACGAATGGTCTGCTCCAGACATGCACTTGTAATTCTTCTCATTGTAATATCCTCCTCTTAATTCAGAAGCTGTTACAGTCCACAGTATTTCCTACTGCAGCCGGTAATCAGAATTCTCCATGCAGCCGCCTGTATATCATTGCAATAACAACGGACTCATGTATATTGTTTTTAGTAATAACTCTTTTCTTGATAACTATCACGCCCTGCGGAATTGTTATCATTTGCTGATATATTGAATTATAACATGAAAAAAAGGGCTTCGTAAGCGAAACCCTTTTAAAAATTGTAAGTTTGTTAAAATCGCAGATGGTGGTTACTCTAAAAGTTGTGCAAGTTTACCATATTATTTTTTAAATACATTTTTTACCTTTCGAACAACTTTTTTTGCCAGAACACGAGGAGAGCGAAGTTCTCCGCGCAGAATATCTTTTCTGTCTTCTAAAGATTTAATCTTTCTTCGATAAGAAGCATCGGTCTGTTCATCAACAATAGGGTATGCACGCCAATTGTGAATCACCTTAGGTGAAAACAATGCATCTTTTAACCATGCACGGGAACGCATCCGCTCTCTGTCCATAATCTCGTAAACAGCATCATAATCAATATCTGAAATCAATTTTTCATTGCCAGGTTTTACAATTTCTTTTGCATCGGTTACATAACGATCTTTTAAGCAGAACAGAGACAGCAACGATTCAAAACGGGATAAACCACGATGCTTATTGGCAATACATACAAATGGTCTTTTAAAAATAATTGCAAAACTTGCACCGTGACAGGAATCTGTAATGACAAATTTACTGTGTTTGAAATAATACAGCCAGTCCTCTACCTGCAGATTTTCCACTGTGTTGGGCAAATCCAGTTTTTCTTTATTTTCTTTAAACTTCCAGGGCAGTCCATCCAGCATATTGATCAATTTGCAGTTCATTTTTTCTGCTACATACTGCAGAGCTTCCCGTTTTTCCGGCGTGGGATCCAGAATATAAGATACCACATATTCTTCCTTTTCATCTGCAGAAGAACGTGCAGCAATTTCATCAAAAATAGCAGGATCCACAGCAAAAACCGGATCTAATACCTGGGTCGCCTTTACCTGAAAAGTATCTTTACAAATAGAAACACCTCTGGATTCCCGTACAGAAATGGCATCAAAACGTTTCAGCAAATGGGCAGTTGTCTGCTTTTCCTGTCTGGATGCAAAGAAACCATCATGTCCAAAGGAAGCAGCATAGGCAATTTTCTTCTTATCATCATCTACAAAATCAAAGAAATAACTGCGGCCAAAATTGCGGCTGATACCATAATTCCATACCTGGTCTGAACCAATCAGGAAAGTATCCACATGTGCATTCAGAGATTTTAGCTCTCTGATCGGATAACTGCGGCTGATTTCTTTATAATTTTCTCTTGCAAACCGACGGGAATGATTTTCCTTTAATTCCGGATCATGATCGCTCAGTCTCGGCTTATCAATCATCAATACAGATAAACCAAAAGATTCTACCAATCTGCACAAAGAGTAATATGTCATAATACTACCATAGTTGCATCCACTCCATACACCCATGATCGCCACGTCAAACTTACGTTTAACAGCATACTCATACGCCTTATCAATCGGCTGATACTGTACCAGATCCATAAAACGGTTTCTTGCGGGGTGAGATTTGAAACAATGGTCAAACGGCTGTCCTGTTTTATAAATATAATCCGAAGGAATTTGATCGCAAACAGGCATTTTATCCTTTACCAGTTCCAGAAGTTCCTGTCCTTTGGAACTATTTACTGTCATCAAAGAAGTTCCTTTTCCATCATTGTATTTGGGATCATACTTGTCTACACCCCAGAAATCCGCCAATGTGATATCTCCCTGTCTGGGGACTACTGAAAACTTACACTGTCCGCAGTGGGGCCGGGTAGATAACAGAGGAAGAAATGCCTTATAAAAAGGATCTACGCTTCTGGTATTGTGATAGGTACTTCCATCAGCATATTTTACGGTCATTTCTGTAGACCAGCCATAGAAATCCTTATCCCGAAATCCCACATGTGTGATTTTTTTACTTCCATGTTTTTCTTTAAGATATTTTTCAAAAAGTCCGGGAGACGGAGCACCATGGCACATAAGGTCAATTGTATATAATTTTTCCTCTTCTTTTCCCAGAAAAGTTTTTAAACCTGCTACCTGACAAGGACAGCCACAAAACAGTACAGAGCGCCCTTCTTTCAGAATCTCCTGAATTTCCGTATAAACCTTGCCTGTATCACTTTGTACGTATTTCGATTTTTTCAGTTTCTCCAGATCCTGACGATTATTGACCACCATATGTTTTACTTTAAAATTACTATCATACGCTGCACCGCAAACCGCTCCTCCCTGTTTCAGAATATGTTCTGCAAACAGAGTAAACATACCACCAGAAGAACTATGTTTACGCACCTCATCTTCTGCCATTGCCACATAACAGTCAGGCACACCACTATTCTGATAACGTCCGCTTAAAGAAGGACATGCCTTCTTACATTTTCCGCAGGATACACAAAGTTCCTCATGAATCTGGGGATACAGAAAGCCTTCTGCATCATATTCCATGGTGATTGCCTGGGCAGGGCAACTGTTATAGCATGCGCCACAGCCACAACATTCTATTTTGGGCAAAACTGCAATTGTATTTTCCATTTTCATTTTCGATTCTCTCCTGATTTATCATATCATCTGCTACAGCCAACTTTACCTGGACGCTCTTTACTCCGCTTCACGGCTCCATCTTTGTTTCTGTTTCTTCTGCACTTCCGCACCTGACGGCTCCAGCCCCAGATGCTCTCTCCAGAATTCCAGAGTAGTCAATTCCTTTCCACGGGTCTGATATTCTTTTTCCACCTGACCGCCCCGTACAAGGTAAATCAAATTCAATTTGCACATCCAGAAGAAATACTTCCAGAACAATTTATTGGAAGCGGTGGTTACATCGCCTTTTTTATCCCCCGGATTCCACATCAGTACATGTTTATGGAAGGCATAATGGCAGGGATCGGAAGTCTGCATATCTACCACATTGAGATCATTTTTATAAAAACAGCTGGGAATCAGATTTCCGTAAAGGGTCAGATAATTGATGATCCGCTCTTTCCGATTGGTCTGTTTATAGCAGCTTTTTTCAAATTTCTTTTTATCAAAAACATAGCCCATTTCTTTCAGCTGTTCCTCTGTATATTGTTTCATATTGTGGGAAAGCAGGTCTTTTAACAGCACATCTTCCTGCTGTGTTTTAAAGAAATCCACGCCCTTCAGGTAATCTTCCATACCGCGGAGTTTAAAATAAACCGCCTCATACCGCTGCATAAACAGATGCTTCAATACCCAGCCGGTAAACCAGATAATGACTCGTTTCTTTCCTCCCAGGATTCCATGGTATGCTTCCGTCACCAGATCGTTTCGTGAGAAAAAATATTCCAGATGGGCACTGTATTTTTTATCAAATGCCTCATGCCATACACCAATACCATTTAAAATCAGTACATTTTCTTCATTTCGCAAACCATATTCCGTGTCGTCACATTTAATGAACATGGGGAAAGGCAGCCCATTTTTCTCCACCACAGAAAGGGGCATACAAGTCAGCCACCAGCCGGTATAATCAAAAGGTTCTTCTGTTTCATTCATCAGCAGGTTAAAGGTTTCCTGCATTTCCAGCGGTTTTCTGGGAAGTCCCCGGTGATGCCACAGGGCACTGGCTTCCGTCTGAAAAGTAGGCTCACTTAAACTAAACATGCCTCCATGAATATGCAGGTTTTTATATTCCGGGCGAACCACCTTCAGGAAATTAATCATTTTTTCCAGAATATGGGGATCCATATATAAATCATCATCACACATGATCACATGCGTCAGATAATCCCTGCGGTCACATGCCTCCACCAAACCTCTGGTAAAACCACCGGAACCACCATAATTGCGATTCGGAAACCAGTGGACATGTTCATGCTCCGGCAGCAATCCTTTCAGAGTTTGCCCATTATCCACCACAAATACTTCCAGATCATTTCTAATGCTGCTTTTGGGATCATCCAGCAGGATATCGCAGATATTCTGCACATTACGGGTCACATACTCTTCTCGTTTAAACGTACAGATATTTAAAGCAGCTCTCACCTGTTCATCTGCTCTGGCACTGGTCAGATAACGGCCGCCATATAAGGTGCCGCCGTCCTCCAGACTAAGCACACGCAGATAGTAAAATGCACTCTTTATCCATTTTCGGCTTTCCACATCTTTTCCATAGCTGCTTTCATCCAGCTGCCCTGCAGGGATCATGCTGATCTTCTCTCTGGAGAAATCACAGGTATACTGCCATTTTCCCCCATCGTTCAGACAAATTTCCTCTGCATAAACTTCTTCATCCAACTCTACAAAATGCTTCGGCGCCCGGATATGGGTACGTTTCTGCTGCTTTAAGGTCTTTTTCATTACAAAAATCTGAAAATGCCCTTTCAGCTCCAGTTCAAATGTCACATCCTGCGCTCTGGTATAACGCAGATATTTTGCATAGGAAAAACTGTTAAAATATGTATCAAGGGATACCATTCTCCCCCTGTCGATTTCAAGGCAGAATCCTTCTGTACGTTCTATTCTGCGCACAGACTGATCTGCACGAAAATACATCAATTCCACATCCCCCACATTTTTCATGGGAGTAAGAATGATTTTGAAAAGCTCTGTTTTTTTCTCGTCTGTGTGATCATTATGATTGTTTGTTAAATGCTGTATTTTCATTTCGTTTCCTTTTCTTACAAAATAGGTAATCTTTCACCAGATGCTCTGCTGTTCTGATTCATTTTTTCAATTTTGGGGTTAAACCAGAGCCCTGATACCATCTGCGACAGGATGATCCAGCTTCTGCGAAGCCTGTGATTTTCTCCCTTTATCCAGATTCTTACAATATTGAAGCCACATTTTGCTACATAATATAAAACGCCTTTGATTCCTTCATATCGATAGGCGAAATTTTCATTTCGATACGCATAACGATACCGATCAATACGCTCCGGAACATCTGTAGCAATACAACTCCCATTATTGGTGCCCATGGCATGCACCACCTGACTTTTCCCAACCAGATAACAAGGCATTTTCATCCGCACAGCCAGCCTGCGGGTGTATTCCAGGTCATCGCCCCAAATAAAAAATTCTTTCACAGGCAGACCTGCTTTCTTCACGGTTTCCGCCTTTAAAAACAAGGAAACAAAAGTAGCCTGCTCCACAGGAATTAGACCGCTATTTAAAAGGGATACTTTTTCATAAAAATCCTTCTTTACTTTCTGACGGTTCATTTTGCAGCCGCTTCCATCTTTCCATAACACCACACTGGATAAAAAGCCGTAATTTCCTTCCAGCTGCTCCTCTGCATCCAGCAGTCTTCCCAGTGCATCCGGTTTTGGGAAAGTATCATCATCCATCAGCCAGATATATTCATATCCATATTCCACTGCCTTGCGGATGCCCATATTAAACCCACCTGCACCACCCAGATTCTGATTCATACGTAATACATGAATCTTTTTCCCTTTTTTCAAACTTTTCAGATAATCGGCAGTTCCGTCAGTGCTGGCATTATCTACTACCAGTACATCACAGGGGGCTGTCTGTATCAGCAGACTTTCCAGACATTTTTTTAACATTTCCTTCCGATTATAGGTCACCACAACAGCAGCTACGCGATTCATAATTTCCTCCATATTGGTTATCTGCAGCATACGATAGAATATGCACCTTCGCATACAGCCGGAAACACTTTTCAACAAATATCAATTCCTTATGATTTCAGTATAGGAGTACTATGTAAATTCCTCTGCATAACCTTTGTAAAGTTTTTGCAAGCTTTAAACGAAAAAACTGTAAACGTCAAATCGTACGCCTACCTATCAAGATCCTGACATTTACAAAAAACTAAATGAACTAAGCACAAAAAAAAGGGCTTCGAAAACGAAACCCTCTGCTAATATACTGTACTCAACCAATTTTTTCTAATACAATACCTTCTACTTTTTTAACCAATCTATTATAACCGGAATATTTTTTAACTGCTTCCAGAACAATGGAAATAAGCAGACTTTCTAATAACAGCATAATTATAATCAACATAAAATGTGGAAATGAATACGTATATGAGTAAAACCATCTGGTGCGAATAAAGGTATGAACCAAAAATATATTCATCGAATGTTTTCCAAAATACTGTAAAATTTCCTTTATAATTGGCAAATTAATAAAGAAAAGATAATTCCATATGACTACCATCAATGTAATAAACAAATCAAAAATCATTGTCATATAGTTTAATTTACCATAATTCCAACAAGATAAACAAATTGACAGAACCAATAAACAGGATACGATAAAAAATCGAATACAACAATCCAATACTTTATTGTTTTTACAAACACACCATTTTTTTAATTTCCCAAAAAAATCTTTTTGAGCAAAGAAAATACCAACTGATGCCAGCAACATCCAGCGACTATAATCACCAACTTCCAGATTAAGTAATCGAAAAACACATATAATCGCAGGTACCAATAAAACTCCTATTTGCTTATATATTTTTAATAATAACGGAAAAAGCACAATCAATACGATTGCAAGCCCCATATACCACCATGTCCCAACTAGGGAAGGCGTATCCAGTAAATTCGCCAATCCAAACATATCTAATAGCATATAAAGCAGAAATGTTTTCCAACTCTTATAAAACTTTAATGGAGTTGGGGTAAATATCCAGGAACCGATAAAACAAAAAACATATGCTATTAAAAAGCCAGATATTAAATTAATATAACGTTTTATCGTCAGTTTTATAGCATCTAAAGAAGTAAACTCCAGTTGTTCATTTAATTTTAAAAAAGAACAGGTCATTCCATAAGCGCTAAGAAACAGGAAAATACCGACACAACATTTACCAGCCTGCGAAATCTGTACAATAAAATCCTGACTAAATGGATAAAATGATATTGTAAATCCTTCAAAACGTTTTTCCTGCATAAAACAATGATGCAACATCATAATGAGAATCGCAATTCCCTTAATGGCCGCCGTATCTTTTTTCGAAAAGCTACTATTCATCATAAATCTCCTCTATCATCTATTCATTTTATACTTAAACAATGTATTCAAAAAAATTATAAATTAAATATGTACTATACATATTTATTACAATATACGTAAACCCTCTTTACATACAAAGTTCAAATTTGTTACAAACCATTTTATTATAAAATGTATTTATTAAAAATTCAATAATAATTGTAAAAAGTATTGGATATGCATTGATTTTATAGCCTTTTTTCGATAAACTAGAGTGTGTTTCTTTTTAATAAGATCTTGGAATTTAATACTAACAAATAACTAAAATGATAAAAAAATAAATTAGAGGTGAAATATGGAACTTTCAATTATTCTTATTAACTATGATTGGAATTTGTGTAAAGATACTTTAAAAAGTATAAAAGGCAGTATGGAAACTGCTTCATACACAACAGAAAACCTGGAAGTACGTATAGCCGATTTTACTTCCAAACAATATATCCCCAAAAGTAACAATCCGAAACAGATTTGCACCAAAATTTATCATATGAATTCTGACACAAAATCCTTTTCACAGATTGTTCAGGATTCTAAAGGATATCATATTATGTTCCTTGAAGCCGGTGATACTCTGGATATTGATTTCTTTAAAAACTTACAGAAACAATTATCGAAAGAGCCTGCCGCTGTAACCATTTTAAATCATGAACAGATGGAATCCAATCCATTAATGAAAGTGATCCAAGATAAAAAATATCTGAATCTGCGTGATAATTACAGATTTTCAACGAATCTGAAACAGGCGTTCATTATAGCGCGCAAAGAACTGGACATCCCCTGTGATATATCTTCTCTGGAAGGTCGTTTACAGGTATGGTGTATGATCACATATGCCCTGGCCAAAATTCAGTCTGCAAAAATTTTATCAGGATGCGAGGTAATCTTATCTCCTGCTTATACGATCCCTTCACTCAATGGAACTTCCATTCCTGAATTAACTGAATTTTTCCAGGTAATTGGCAGTTCTTTCCAATCTCTTTTTGAAAACAAAATGGGAAGTGTACCACGAATCCTTCAGCATCAGCAGATTTTATGCATTGCACATTTATTGAATGTCTCTCCACTTTTAATAGAAGAACTTTCTACAGAACAGCTTAAAAATCTGGACACAGAAGTTATAGATTTAATTCTGCATATGGATTTCGATGTACTGTTAACAGCTTCTTTAAATCGTGCAATGGTTTTATATGCTTATCAACAAAAACCTCAAGCAAATTTACAGCTTGTATTTACCGGTCAGGAATACTTTTACTACGCTGGAAATCAAAAGCTGTTAAGTGTATCTCGGTATAATTTTAAAGTACAGTTTATTGCGATCCATGGAAATCGTCTTTATCTGGAAGGAATTTCAGGAACATTACAACACGATGACTCCTGTGAAGTATGGGTTTCAGTGAATGGAAAAATGTATCCCACTACCTTAACTCCACACAATTCCAGCATTTTCTGGCTGGATCACCATCTGTCTCAGTGTAATATTTTCACTATTGAACTGGATCTTGATCCGAAAGAAAAGGTATATGATATTTCTTTCCATACCAAACATGACGACTATCTGATTGAAAAGAATTTTATACAATTCGGTAAATATGCTCCTATTGAAGGAACTTTGGAAGGCTCTTATTATTATCGTGATGGCTGGATGATCGAATACGATACAGAAAACGGTCATTTAAAAGCAACGACTGCGACTGCTGAAGATCAGATTAAAAAAGAAAAAGCATTCCAGACGCTTTTATCAAAACATTCTGAAGTTGCTGCCCGCAAAGCTGCACTGGTTCGTAAAGCATATTTTACTCAGAAGAAATTTGATAAACGTGACGTATGGTTGATTTCAGATCGTACCAATCGTGGTGATGACAATGGCGAAGCATTTTTCCGATATGTTATGCAGCAAAAGAAACGTCTTAAGGACAAAGACATTTATTTTGTACTGGAAAAAGACAGTTCCAGCTATCCTGAACTGAAAAAACTGGGCAAAGTCATCACTCCCATGTCCTGGAAGCACAAAATGCTGCATTTGAGAAGCTCCTATGTAATTTCTTCACAAGGTAATGATCCTGTTGTAAATCCGTTCCATAAAAAGCATATCTATTATAAAGATCTGCTTTGTGATATGAAATTTGTATTTTTACAGCATGGTATTACAAAGGATAATCAATCTGCATGGCTGAATAAATATAACCGTAATATCTATGGATTGATTACCAGCACCCAGGAAGAATATGATTCTATGCTGGAGTATGACTATTATTATACCGAAGATCGAATCTGGCTGACTGGCATGCCTCGTTATGATTTACTTTATCACGATGAGAAAAAGTATATCACCATTATGCCAACCTGGAGAAAATCTTTAATGTCCGGAACAGATGTCCAGACAGGTATATGGCAGCTAAAAGAAGGTTTTGAGGAAAGTTCTTATCTGAAATTTTACAATGCGCTTCTAAATCACGAAAAACTGATTTCAGAAGCTAAAAAGCTGGGTTACAAAATCTGTTTTATGCCTCATCCTAATATTGCACCGTATGTTTCTTATTTCACGAAACATCCTGATGTAGAATTTTTCGATGCTGCCAAATCATACAGACAGGTTTTTGCAGAAGCTGACATGATGCTTACGGACTATTCTTCTGTCGCATTCGATTTTGCTTATTTACGCAAACCAATTGTATACAGCCAGTTTGACTACAAAGAATTTTTCAGTGGCTCTCACTCCTATACAGAAGGTTATTTCGATTATGAAAGAGATGGTTTCGGCGAAATTACTCATGATCTTGAAAGTACAGTAGATCTTATCATTGAATATATGAAAAATAACTGTGAATTAAAACCTTTATATCGTGAACGGATTGATCATACTTTTGCATTCCCCAATGATAAATGTTCCGAACACGTATTAAAGAAACTTCTGGGAGAAGAATAGCACTCCAAAGGAAAAGTATAATTTATGCAAGTTTCAGTAATTGTACCTATTTATAATGTAGAATCCTATTTACAGGAAACTCTGGATTCCATTGCAGCACAAAAAGGAATTTCATTCGAAGTTCTGATGATCAATGACGGATCCACTGATCATTCCGGAATCATCGCGGAACAATTTGCTAAAAAGGATTCTCGTTTTCGTTATATTCCGCAGCAGAACCAGGGAGTTTCTGCTGCGCGAAACCACGGTATTTCCATAGCACAGGGAGAATATATTGTTTTCTGTGATGGCGATGATCTGCTTCCCTATGGTGCTTTAAAAGCATTATATACCACTGCGGTAAAAGGACAGGCCGATCTGGTTGTTGGAAAGATTTACGAAGTAGGAACGGCAGAAGTTGCCCTCTATCAATCTACCAACCGCCTGGGAAAAAAGAAAACCATATCTCCTTCCGACCAGGATCTGCTGTGGACTTTTATGATTTCCGGAAAAATGTACCATCGTAACTTTCTGCTGGAACACGACATTTCATTTGTACCGCTCCGTTATTCTGAAGATGCTGTATTTTTTATGAATTGTATATACACATCTCACAAAATCTGCGGATGTCCTCATCCAGCATATTATTATCGAAAACGTACTGTAATCCAGGACAGTTCCGTAACACAGCGATGCAGCCGTGAACTCTGGAATGATTTTTATGAAGCTCATCGCGAAGTTGAAAATTTGTATATCCGCTTTCTCAAAAATAAACTTTCCGATAAACAGCAGCATATCTATGAAAATGCCCTTTATCTGAAAACAGCAGAAAGTATACTAAAAGCATTTTACAGACAATACTGGAATTGTGAACCACTCCTGAGAAATGAAATTTATGAAACTTTTCAGCAGTATTTGCAGAAATTGAACCGAAAAAATCGTAAACTTCTTCTGGAAAAAAACAGTGATCTGTTCTTACAAAGAAAAATTTCCGATAATTATTATGAAACACATCCGCTTATTACAGTCTATGTGTCTGACAAAGTAATCGATAAAAATGCAAAAGCTTCTGTAAAACAGCTGCAGCTTTTCCTGAAATCACTTTACAGTCAGCAAGTAATCGCATTTCAGGTGATACTGCCAGAATTTTATCGTACCAGAATTTCAGAACACTGGAAACGTTTTACTAATATTACCTTTACAGAACCCGGAAAAGAGCCTGTTATTTCTACAGACTATGTTCTGGAAGTCCAGCAGCTGGTATTTTTCTCTCAAAATGCATTGCTTCACGCGTGGAATGTAGTTAACTCTCAAAATGAGATACAAGTGCTTTCTGCATGCGAATTAGGAAGCTGGTATGGAAGACTATCTATGAAAACCTGTGCCGCTCCCTGCATCAATTTACCAGTTAGAATATATTGTAAGCTGCATGAAAAACTTCCTCAACTTTTCCAACATTCTACTGTACGACTCTGGCGAACAGAAAGCTGGAAGGCATATAAAAACGGAACTTTTTCAATGAAAAAAAACATAATGGGCTGCAGTAGCTTTCGTACGCTTCGTTACTAATGCGCTTCATTAAGAGGAAAAACATGGACAAAAAAGTATTTAATATTCGTTTCAATACACTAACGGATATCTCTATTATAAAAGATCAGCTGGTTATTGAAGGTTTTTGTGACCAGCAGAATCTGAATTTTGAGAAACAGATTTTTTTGATTTCCACAAAAGATAAACGGATCATTTTACATTGCAGCGTTGGAAACGAACAGTTTATCTGCGGAAAATTTTTTCCGTTAAGTGATCGCTATCGACATTCTTATGCCCGTCTTGGAAAATGGATTTTGTCAAAAGAGGGAGACGACCTTGTTTTAACACCGGCTTCCAATCTTAAACAGGCAATGATGGAAGTCCGACTCTGGCTGGAATACCTGAAGCTGCATGGAACCATTGAAATCCGTGGAATAAAGGTGCGGCTATTTTACTTTTTATTTTATCACTGGCAGAAAAAGCTTCAAAAGAAACCTATTTTGATTCTTTCTGACCGCATGGATAAAGCCGGAGATAATGCAGAAGCCCTTTTTCGTTATATACAAAACCATCATAAAGACCAGGTTGATTGCTATTTTGCAGTAAATCCTTCTTCCAAAAGCGGAAAATATTTAAGTAAGGTCGGACCAATTATTGCTCCTGGAGGAAAAGAATATAAAAAATTGTACTGGAAAGGGGCTATTATGATTTCTTCTCAGGCAGAAGACTGGATTTTCCGCCCCTATAAAGGTGGAACAGAAGCATATAAGGATCTTGCCGCCGATACACATTTTATCTTTTTGCAGCATGGTATTACCAAAGATGATCTATCTGGCTGGCTGAATCGTGCCAACAAAAATATAAGAATTCTGGTTACTGCCACAAAACCTGAATTAGATTCTTTTATACACGGGAATTACGGATATACTTCAAAGCAGGTAAAATTAACAGGATTTCCACGCTATGACCGACTTTCCAGTAAACCAGAGAAAAAGATCACCATTTTACTGACCTGGCGCAATTATCTGGTTGAACTTCCTGATGAAAAAGGAAAACGAGCATTGAAAGAAAACTTTGATTCCAGTACTTACCAGCAAATGCTTTCCAACCTAATCTCAGATATGAATTTTGTATCACTGGTAGAAAATTATGGCTACCAGCTTCAGATTATGCTCCATCCCTGTATGGAAGAGCTTCGCGAAATCCTGAATAAAGATGCAGATTCCAGAGTTCACATTTTGCCTTATGATACTTCCTACTCCAAAATTTTCTCACAAAGTAATCTGATCATTACAGATTATTCCTCTGTAGCTTTTGATTTTGCCAATTTACGTAAACCGGTTATTTACTATCAACAGGATAAAGAAGAGTTTTTTGGTGGTACTCATATGTATAAACAAGGGTACTATGACTATGAAGAAAATGGTTTTGGAGAAGTCATCTATGATAAGTCACAGTTATTCACTGTAACTGAATCTTATCTTTCTAATAACTGTAAGTTAAAAGAACAGTACCGTGAAAGAATTGATAGTACCTTCCCTTACAGTGACCGTAAAAATTGCGAGCGGGTTTACAAGGAAATAAGCAAATTATACACAAAAGACAAATAACCTCTGCACAGTCTGTAACAATTCAGTTCCTGTACCGTTTACAGCTGCTGCGTAAATGCTGAATCGTTACCTAATACTTCAAGAAAGGATTTACAACTATGATTTTTGGTGTAATTCTAGCCGGCGGAATCGGCAGCCGCATGGGAAATATGGAAAAGCCGAAACAGTATCTGACAATTGGTGGAAAACCAATTATCATACACACCATTGAAAAGTTTTATGTTAACAGCAGATTTGAGAAATTGATTGTACTTTGTCCTCACTCCTGGATGAACCATACAAAAAATCTGGTTAAAAAACATTTTCCAATTGACAATGATCGTATCGTAGTGATCGAAGGCGGAACCAGCAGAAATGAGACCATTATGAATTCCATCTCTTATATTGAAACTCATTATGGACTTGACGATGACACGATTATTGTCACTCATGATTCTGTAAGACCCTTTTTAACCCACCGCATCCTGGAAGATAATATTAATTTTGCATTAGAATATGGTGCATGTGATACGGTCATTCCTGCCACAGACACGATCGTGGAAAGTACCGACGGTCAGCTGATCAGCAATATCCCTGACCGGAGCCACATGTATCAGGGACAGACACCTCAGTCTTTCAAAGCAAAAAAATTGAAAGAGCTCTATTACTCTTTAACTGAAGAGGAAAAAGCAATCCTCTCTGACGCTGCCAAAATTTTTGTGATGAAAGGTGAAAAAGTTCATCTAGTCGCAGGTGAAGTTTTCAATATTAAAATTACTTACCCTTATGACCTGAAAGTTGCTGAAGCCATAATATCAGAAGGAACTTGAAAAATGTTAAATACAGTCTATCGCCTGGTGGCGCCAAGAAGATTCGAGGTTGCATTCAACCATATTGATTTATTTGGAACGGAGGTTGTAGTACGACCTACCCATTTGTCTATCTGTCATGCGGATCAAAGATATTACCAGGGAACCCGCCCTGCTGAAATTCTGGCCCAGAAGCTGCCCATGGCGCTGATTCATGAGGGAATCGGTGAAGTGGTGTATGATCCGCTGAATGAATTTTCTCCCGGAACAAAAGTAGTTATGATTCCTAATACTCCGGTGGAAACAGATGATATTGTTGCAGAAAACTATCTGAGAAGCAGCCGTTTCCGTGCAAGCGGCTTTGATGGTTTCATGCAGGATTATGTAGCTCTGGGAAGAGATCGCCTTGTTGTATTACCGGAGGGAATCAACAGTAATGTAGCTGCTTTTACCGAACTGGTAACTGTCAGCGTACATGCTTTAAGACGATTCGATCGTTTTGCCCACAAACGCCGCAATGCAGTAGGAATCTGGGGAGATGGCAACCTTGGATATATTACTGCAATCCTTTTCCGTGCCATGTTCCCTGAAACAAAACTCTATATATTCGGTGTAACGCTGGATAAATTAAGTACATTCTCCTTTGCCGACGAGATATTTCAGGTAACAGCTATACCACCGGACCTCACTATTGACCATGCCATCGAATGTGTAGGCGGTGATGCATCCCAAAAAGCAATCAGTCAGATCATTGACTATATTAATCCGGAAGGAACCATTGCTCTTTTAGGAGTTTCTGAATACCCCGCTCCGATCAATACGCGTATGGTTTTAGAAAAAGGACTGCATATCTTCGGAAGCAGCAGAAGCGGACGCGCGGATTTTGAACGAACCATTGAACTGTATCAGCAAAATCCGGAAATCATCAGTTATCTCAGTCATTTAATCGGTGCACAGGTTCAAATACAGAGTATCGCAGATATGACCCGCGCATTTGACCTGGATCGAAATAAGAGTGCCGGAAAAACCATTCTAATCTGGAACAAATAATCTAAGGAGGAACACCGTCATGTTTGAAACGTACAAAAACTTTCGAAAAATGACTAACACAAATGAAAAACTCTATGAACTGACTGATCAGGATGTGAAAGATATTCAAGGTGAGCTTCTGGAAATCATGAAAGAAATCGATGCATTCTGCACAGAACACCATATTACGTACTTTGCATGCGGCGGAACCTGTCTTGGAACAGTCAGACATCAGGGCTTTATCCCGTGGGACGACGATATGGACATCTGTATGCCCAGAAAAGATTATGAAAAATTCATTCATTATTTCTCTTTAAAATGCAGCGATAAATACTGGATCCAGAATATCCGTAAAGATTCCAAATATGACCTGAATTTTTCCAAAATCCGAAAAAAAGGAACACGGTTTGAGGAAATTTTTGATCCCGATCCCGAAAAAACTGGTCTGTTTATTGACATTTATCCATTGGAAAATGCATTTGACAATAAAATCCTGCGCACCATCCATGGTATAACCATCGATGCCCTGCTTTTAATCTCTTCCTGCGTCAGAGTTCACAGTAAATGGAAAAAACTGGAATGGTACACGGAAGGTTATGATGAAATGCAGAAAAGCCTGAAAGTAAAAAATATCATTGGTACTGTATTGGGTATCATTCCGCTGCGTGCATGGCTGCTTTTAACAGAAAATGTAAGTTCTCTCTGCAAAAACCGTAAATCCCGTTATGTTATGATCCCCAGCGGCAGAAA
>JBGVFN010000152.1:0-4006 GCA_045121095.1 Lachnospiraceae bacterium
CGAAAATTATTCATTTGGCTAAACGCCAAATACGATTTTCTGCCCAAAATACCGTTTACAAACAAGCTTGACACGGTATTTTGAACAAAAATCATGCTTGGCTGAATAGTTACAAAAAATTATCTGCGCAGTACCCATGGAAGATTAGTGTTCCCTGTGATACTAAGACTGTTTTTCAATTTCCAGCCGCTTTAATTCCGGCAGCATAATAGACAGCATGGTGACATAACATGCAGTACCGCCCAGTACGTTGGAAACCGGTTCCGCGGCAAAGACACCGTATACGCCCAGATCAGCCATATAAGGGAGAAAAAGGGTCAGCGGGATTACAATGACCACTTTACGCAGCAGGGAAAAGAAAATAGCCTGTTTCGAGCGCCCAAGTGCCTGAAAAACGGATTGACCTGCAAATTGCAGGGACATCATGATAAATGCGGCGTAATAGATATGAAAACAGGGCACGCCTGCTTCGATCAATTCTGCATCCGTGGTAAAAAGCCCCATGAGCTGACGGGCGAAAACAGATACAAAAATCCAGGCGGCAGCAGTATAAGCGATTCCAAGGATGGAGGTGACTTTAATACATCCTCGTACTCGTTTATAAGCACCGGCTCCATAATTATATCCGATTACCGGCTGAGCCCCGCTGCTGATGCCGGTAATTGGCATGGAAATGACTTCACGGATGGTATTGATGACCGTCATGATTCCCACATACAGATCACCTCCCCAGGTCTGCAGCGTGGCATTGCAGACCACAGATACAGCACTGTTGGTGACGCCCACAATAAAGCCGGAAAGGCCCAGGGTACAGATTTTGCGGACACGGGCTGCCTGCAGCTTCATGGAGGATAATTCCAGCCGCAGCAGAGCTTTTTTTCCAGTGAGAAACTGAAGGACCCATGCTGCGGAAATAAACTGGGAAATAACCGTGGCAATGGCAGCCCCCTGAATTCCCATATCCAATGCAAAGATAAAAATCGGATCCAGAATAATATTGGAGATTGCCCCTGACATAATGGTGATCATACCAACCTGCCCAAATCCCTGCGCATTAATAAAATTATTCATTCCCAGACTGATCATGACAAATACGGTTCCCAGCAGATAGATGCTTAAATAGGCATCTGCATAGGGAAATGTCTCATCGCTGGCTCCAAACAGATACAACATGGGCTTTTTCAGGAGCAGCCCGGCCATGGTCAGGAGCAGCCCGGTAACGACCAGAAGTACAAAGGCATTACACATAATTGCTTGCGCTTCCTGGTCATTTTTTTTACCTCGTTCCATGGAACACAAAGGGCCGCCGCCCATACCATACAGGTTGGAAAATGCCATAATGATGGTAGTAATGGGCACAGAAAGCCCCAGACCGGTCAATGCCAGCGAAGCTGTACCGGGGATTCTGCCAATATAAATACGATCGACCAGACTGTATAAAATGTTGATGAGCTGTCCCATGGTAATGGGCAGTGCCATGCTTAGAATATTGTTTAAAATACTGCCCTGGGTAAAATCGTTGGAAGAATTTCCGGCGTTTTTCATACCATGGGAATTTGAGAAAATATGGAAAGATTTCATTGTTTAACACCTCAAAAAAAACATAACAGAAAAGGCGTGGGAACGCAACTGATTTACAAAATGAAATCATTTATTTTAACGTGAAAAGAACCCGGGATTTTGTATCCAGGGCTCTTTTCACGTTTGTTAGAGATATTTATGATTTTCTTCGAAATACCCTAAAGGGCATGCGGTTATGCTTGGCTGAATAGTTACGAAAATACAAATCCGGCAGTTATTAGTACAGCGGATATTTATCTGTAATGGATTTAACGATTGCTGCTGCTTTGTCCAGTGATCCTTCAGGGTCCTTCAGGGTCATGGCAATGGCGTCAGCAATGAGAACCATATCTTCTTCTTTCAGTCCGCGGGTGGTAGCAGCAGCAGTACCAAGACGTACACCGCTGGTTACGGTAGGTTTTTCCGGGTCATTGACAATGGCGTTTTTGTTGCAGGTGATATTAACCTTTTCCAGAAGTTTTTCTGCATCTTTACCGGTAATGCCGGTTCCGCGCAGGTCAAGGAGCATCAAATGGTTGTCAGTGCCGCCGGAGCAGAGGTTAAAACCATGTTCCATCAGACGGTTTGCCATGGCGGAAGCGTTAGCTACGATCTGTTTTGCGTATTCCGTAAAGGAAGGATCCAGCGCCTCTTTCAGGCAGACTGCTTTACCTGCGATGACATGCATGAGAGGGCCGCCCTGAATACCGGGGAATACAGCTTTATCAAATTTGAATTTTTCATTGATTTCATTGCTGGACATGATCATACCGCCGCGGGGACCACGCAGTGTCTTGTGAGTGGTGGTAGTGGTTACATGAGCGTAAGGAATGGGGCTCATGTGCTGTCCGCCGGCTACCAGACCAGCGATATGAGCGATATCTGCCATCAGATAAGCACCCACTTCATCAGCGATTTCACGGAATTTCTTGAAATCGATGGCTCTGGGATAAGCGGAAGCACCGCATACGATGAGTTTCGGGCGAACTTCCAGTGCGATACGGCGAACTTCTTCATAATCGATGACACCATCATCATTGACACCATAAGGAACAACGTTAAAATATTTACCAGAAAGGTTGGCTTTGCTGCCGTGGGACAGATGACCGCCATGATTCAGATTCATACCCATAACAGTATCACCAGGCTGTAAAATCGCAAAGAATACAGCCATATTTGCCTGTGCGCCGGAGTGGGGCTGAACGTTTACATATTCACAGTTAAAAAGCTTTTTAGCGCGTTCTCTTGCCAGATCTTCTACCACATCTACATGAACGCAGCCGCCATAATAGCGATGTCCCGGATAACCTTCGGCATATTTGTTGGTCAGAGGGCTGCCCATAGCTGCCATAACTGCTTTACTTACAAAGTTTTCAGAAGCAATCAGTTCAATATTGCTGTTCTGTCTGCCGATTTCTTTCTGGATCGCCTCTGCTACTTCAGGGTCTGCGAAAGCTACTTCATTAAAATCATACATGTTCCTATTCCTCCCAATGCTGTGAACTGATTCAGCAATTTTATCAAAACGTACATGGCTGCTGCACGGAACCTTCCCGGAGCATTTTTAGACATGCTCTGGAGTCTCTCTGCTGAACAGTTACTTATATTTAAAAATTGGGTAAATGCTTTGCCTCACATTATTTCATTTACCATCATAGTTTAACAAATACGAAATTGCCCAAAATGTACTTGAGAAACGGAGCATGCAGATTGAACGTGCAGATTGTTCGAATGATTTTCCAAGCATGCTATAGTATATAGTACTTAATACTAGCCTTCAAGTACACTTCAGAGTTAAAAATGATATCACGATTCCGTAAAAACGAAACGGTCTTAAAATTTTACGGCAAAAACATCTTATTACATCATTCTAGTAATGTGTAAAAGTGTTCTTGCGAGTCAAACAGTGTTGTCATTATAACACAGACAAACGTCCGTGACAAGCGAACAATATAACTAAAAAAGAAAAAATATGAAAAATGTTTTGGCAATTTTTTACAGTAAAGCAGTGATGTGGATAGAAGTGAGAAAAAGTAAAACAATATGAATTCTTTGGGTTCACAAGTTCATATGTTATGAAAAAACTGGAAAAATACCGAAAAAAAGACCAGAATATCAATGAAACTTTCGGCATCTTAGCATTTTTTTAGGGGATTTCAATAAAAATAAAGGGAATTTTTACCCGGGAATTGTCATATGGATGCGTTTTGTGTTATAATCAACTTAACGTGAGTTCGTGTGTTTGACAGGCAGGCTACTCATATTGACTCCCTCCGTCACGATCACACAGAGCTCTAATAAATTTAATAATCTCTCGGAATTCTGGGTGATTATGATCAGCTAACGCTGGATTGAACTTTGAAAAGTGAATATTATCCGAATTAATTAAAAATAAACATGGAAAAAAGACATAACTGTTGCTATGCCAAATTGAAAATGTATTGTA
>JBGVFN010000153.1:0-4903 GCA_045121095.1 Lachnospiraceae bacterium
TAATTTCGCAATCATTTCCACAAATATTTCTTGCCATGTCAATCATCACATTGTTATTGCCCACCTGAATTGACATATTTTTATTTCTCTTGCCTGTCACGGGTTTGACCTTTATACTGTCATTTAAGTATAAAAGAAAGAGGTCTCAGTGACACTCTCCCCACAAGACGTGTGATCACTGAGACCATTGGTATAAAACCATGGTTATTATAACAGATTACACAGTTTCCTACAATGAGGAAGACGATATTTTTAATTGAAAGCAGTGAATTTTCCATCTGTCCCATCTGTGGTCATCCCTTGAAACACCGTGATTACGTAAAACGTATCATGAAAGGCAAAAACGGTAAAGTCAGATGGCTTCGTATCCGTCGTCTGGTTTGTACCAACGAGTCCTGTCATTCGATTCATCGTGAACTTCCTGATATTCTGGCTCCGTATAAGCACTTTGAAGCAGATATCATAGCTGGTGTTCTGGATGGACTGATCACCCCGGATACGGAAGGTTTCGAAGATCATCCGTGTGAAGAGACCATGCATAAGTGGCATCATTGGTACCGGCTCAATAAAGCCACGATGGAAGGAACTTTACGTTCCAAAGGATACCAGCTTCTTGGTTTTACCGAGAGGTTACTTACAACCAGTACTTCACTGCTTGAAGAATTCCGCAAGGACACCTGCGACTGGCTGCGCATTGTGCTCCGCTTTATCTACAATTCAGGCGTATTTCTGTGCTCCACCTGGAATCAGTAGTCATGCACCGACTTTTATTGTACTGTCAATCCTTTTGTGTGTACGATTATCTCACAGGAGGTAATCAGTATGAGTATAAACGAATTAGCAAAAGAAGAACAGAATACAAAAGCGTGGCAGGAAGACCAGGCACTGGCGAGGTTCCAGATGATATCGCCGTTGCTCGATGAATCACTGGATCAGGCAAAACGTGTAGAACTTAGGGAACAGCTTTCCAGGCAGTATCAGGTTTCCACCCGAAGCCTCTACCGGTACGAGGATTATTACCGGAAGAATGGATTCGCCGGGCTTAAGCCGATGAACCGGGAATCACGCAGGAGGCAGTCCCTGCCGGACAACTTCGATGAGCTGGTAAAGGAAGCAATTCAGTTAAAAAGGGAAGTTCCCTCCAGATCGGTTGCACAGATTATTCTGATACTGGAGATGGAAGGGCTGGTTCCCCCGGGTATCCTGAAACGTTCCACCATGCAGCGATACCTTTATAAAAGTGGTTTTGGCAGGAAGCAGATGAAGAAATATGCGGATGCAAGAAAAAGTTCTTCCAGGCGTTTCTGTAAACCCCATCGCATGATGTTAGTGGAATCTGATATCAAGTATGGGTTAAAGCTTCCCATTGGTCCAAACGGAACCAGAATCCAGACTTACCTTGTGGTGATCATTGATAACCATTCACGTTACGTTCTGGAAGCGAAATGGTATGACCATCAGCGGGAAAGCATTGTGGAGGACTGCTATCACAGGGCCATTTTGAAACATGGAAAAATGCATGCCTGCTATCATGATAATGGAAAACAGTTCGTATCCAGACAACTGATCCAGTCACTTTCCATGCTTGGAATCCGCGTGCTAAAGGCAAAACCGTACTCGCCACAATCGAAAGGTGGTGTGGAAGTATTTAACCGTTTTGTGAATGCATTCCTTGCAGAAGCTTCCGTCCAGAAGATCAGAACACTGGAAGAACTGAATCAGTTCTGGGACATCTGGCTGGAGGAGTATTATCACAACAAGCCTCACGAAGGGATTGAAGAATACTACAAAAGTCTCCGTTCGCCTGTCCCTGCCGGTGGAATCAGTCCGCTTCAGGAATGGAACCGTGATTCCCATCCACTTGTATTTCTGGATGCAGGTGTTGTGGGAAATGCTTTCCTGCACCATGAAGAGCGTGAGGTAGACAAAGGCGGATGTATCAGCGTGAATGGCAGGATGTACGAGACCAGTACCGCGCTGATCGGTGCCAGGGTAAAGATCTCGTATGATCCGCTAAAACCGGAGATCATCACTGTTTCTTATGATGGGATCAGGCCATTCACTGCAAAACCTCTGCAGATCAACGAATACTGCGACCCGAAACCGGAAATACCGGCCAGCATGCTTCCAACAGAGCCGGAGTCCTCCAGATTTCTGGAAGGTCTCAAACGCCAGCGGGAACATTCATTGAAGCTGCAGGCAAATGCACTTTCTTTCACCAGCTACGGAAAGGAGGATGCAGACCATGTATGAGACTTTCTTTGAAATGGAGCATACTCCTTTTACCAGAGATATCCCACCGGAACTGCTTTATGAATCCCCTTATGTGGCAGATGCCATTGGCCGGCTGTCCTATGCCGCAGACCGCCAGTTGTTTGCGGTGGTCACTGCTGATGCCGGATGTGGAAAATCCACACTAATCCGGAAATTTGTAGATTCCCTTCCAAAAGACAGATATATTTTCCTGTATCTGTCAGACTCAAAACTTACACCAAGATGGTTCTATAAAGGACTGCTTGACCAGCTTGGAATCGAGTCAAAGTTCTACCGCGGAGATGCAAAACGCCAGCTGCAGAACCAGATTGAGATTATACGGGGAGTCCAGCATAAAAAAGTGATCTGTATCCTGGACGAAGCCCATCTGCTGGAGAAGGAAACAATTGAGGAATTTCGTTTCCTCCTGAATTACCGCTTCGATTCCATGAGTCCCATGGCACTTGTCCTTGTGGGGCAGACAGAACTCTGGGATAAACTGAAACTCCAGCGGTATGCTGCTGTACGCCAGCGGATCGATATCAACTGTGTCCTTCCACATCTGGACCGTTCGGAAACAGAACAATATATCCGGTCGCACTTAAAATACGCAGGCGGCCGCCAGGATCTGTTTACAGACAGATCAATGGATGATATTTACAGAGAATCCACCGGAATTCCAAGAAGCATCAACCGCATCTGCGAAAAATGCCTGATATATGCATTCCAGCAGAATAAACGCCTGATTGACGAGCATATGGTCCGTTTTGTGATTGAACACGAAATGTTGAAAGGCGGTGTCGATTCATGAGCATTTTTTTCAAGGCAAAACTGTCAGCGGAATCCAAAAAAACATGGACAGGTGAGATTAAGGCTATCCAGCTGAATCACGAGCCATACGAAGTAGAGGTATCAGCCAGAGGCAGCTACTTTCATCTGTTGGTTGGGCATCATGCTTATGGAAACTACATCTGTATCCCAAACTGGGATATTGGAACAGAATTGTCTGCTCTCTCTGATTCCTTCTGGAATCTGGAACGGCTTAGCAAAACAAAGCTGAAGAAGGTAGATGCCTGTAGTGTGGCATACGCACTTCTTGAATTATCAAAGTACGTAAAAATATGATAAATCCTGCGGGCGGGAAACCGCCTGCGGAATATCAGTAATGACAAAAACCTGAGCAGTTCAATGACAGTTGAGGAAATCAGTTCAGTGACAGCTCATGAAATCGGTAACACTTATATGCGGCGACGAAGAAGTCGAATGAATTGATGGCGCATGCGTATAGCAAGCTTTATAATATTCCGTCTACCGGGCTTCGTTTCTTCACGGTGTATGGTCCGGCGGGCAGACCGGATATGGCATATTTCGGTTTTACCAATAAGCTGCGGAACAATGAAAAGATTCAGATTTTCAATTACGGAAACTGCAAGCGGGATTTTACATATATCGATGATATTGTAGAAGGAGTCATGCGTGTGATGCAGGCACCACCGGAAAAGAAGATTGGAGAAGATGGATTGCCGATTCCGCCATATGCGGTGTACAATATTGGAAATAACCATCCGGAGAATCTTTTGGAGTTTGTTGATATTCTGCAACAGGAGTTAATTCGTGCGGGAGTTCTTCCGGAAGATTATGATTTTGACAGCCATAAGGAACTGGTACCGATGCAGCCGGGTGATGTGCCGGTTACTTATGCGGATACATCTGCTTTGGAGCGTGATTTTGGATTTAAGCCGAGTACCGATCTGCGGACCGGTCTTAGAAAATTTGCGGAGTGGTATAAGGAATTTTATAAAATTAAATAAGGGTGGTAACATTGAAATAAGTGTAAATATATGTTATATCTAAAGTATGATATTGGATGGTTGAGTATGAAAAAGGGGATAAACATGTATCAATATTTTGTTAATAAGAAAATGTATATTGACACACGAAAACCGGGTGAAAAATTTGAATTTAAAGAAAAATGTTACTCAGATACTATTTTTTCTGGATACCGTTGGGATAAAGAGGCTAAAGCAGAAAATGCTGTGTTTAACAACTGTGTTTTTTCAAATTTAGGAATGAAATGTTGTTATTTCTCGCATGTTAATATGAGCCATAGTATATTTATTTCTTGTTATATTAAAGCAGGACAATTTCGATACTGTGATTTCACAGGAGCAGTATTTATAGATTGTAATTTTGATGAAACTTCGTTTATGGATTGTGAGTTTCAATATGCTCAGTTTAAAGGTTGTTATATTCCATATGAGGTAATGAAAACTAATTTACCTAGAAAACGGCATAATCAAAATCGTGATTTGTGCAGAAATCTGGGGTTGGAAGCTTTACACAATGGTGATGATGATAATTTTCGCAAATACTATTTTGAAGAAAAGAGAGCAAGCGAAAAATATTTCTTTAAAAAATTTTATCATTCTATTGATGAGGATGGTGGTTATTATGCAAAAAAATATAACACATGGGATGCAATTAGTGGATTTTCTCATTTCATTTTAAGTAAACTAAATTGTATTCTTTGGGGATATGGAGAGCGTTTGGGACGATTGATTACCAACATGTGTCTTATAGTGTTGATTTATTGGGGAATATATCAAAAAATGCCAATTCAAAGATTGGATGATTCGTTACGTTGGTATGA